>JBECKS010000044.1:0-5875 GCA_040235395.1 Pseudomonadales bacterium
CCTGTCTTATTTTCTTCGAATGGTAATAAGCTGGGAAAAGGCCTCAACACGTTTTGCGCTACGTTTGGAGTGGAGTGTGTAAAATGAACCAAGCAGGCCACCAAGGGCTCCTCCAACGCCGTCGAGAATCAAGTCCCACATTGTATCATTGAGGGGTGACATGGCGGGCGACCCTTGTGCACCTTCCGCAAAGATGAGGTCGGCGATGTATTCCAGGATTTCCCAGAAAGCACCGATTCCGAGTGCAATGAGGGTAACGAGAATCATGTTGACTAATAATGACGAACGAAGTCGTCCGGTAATGTGGAGTGTATAGACAATTAGAAAGGCGAGAAATCCGATCAACAAGGAATTGCCGAAGTGTAGCGCCTTATCAAACCAGATAGTGTCTCCATAAAGCCCTGCCAGTCGACCAAGTGTCATGTCACCAACAACACCCCACAGGGCTGCCAGCTCCAACTCGAAGGGAATGTTGCCCCTACTCGAACGTGCGACAATCGAGGGTATTACCAGCACTGCTATAACTACAAGACACATCAGTGCGTAAAGAAACTTTCCTTCGATCACGTGCATCAATGCTGTTCCCAGAATCAGCGCCCGAAGCAGCCAAGCCAGCTTGATCTCCCAAGGTGGTACCGGTGTGCCTCTAGTGATGTTTTTCTGTGTGTGCATAAGTTAAGAAGAATAAAACCCAACTTGCGAAAGTTTATCCGATGCTAACATGAGAAATTTAATCTGTTTTGCGCTTCTAAAGGGACTTTATTATCACTTTTCGCCTGAGTTTGTGCCGGATTTGGTGGCAAATACATTATAAAGCGGTGCCCAGATCAGGGCGAAGTACCATCCATAACCGTAACTTTCGATTAACCCAATGAAGAAGCTTGACCAACTGAGCCAATGAAAACCAGGAAGCAATTTTTGCCAGCTCTCATACATGGCGTGAGCTGGGAACAGCAGGTCGAAAGCGACGCAGAGAGCAAAAGTAGTTGCTAAAAAGATGCTGGTGGCATGCCCGAGCGCGACGAGCGAGATACCCTGTTTCATGATTTGCCTCCTGTTTGTATGCCGGATTGCTGAGCATAGAGATTCGGCTTTTCCTCAAATTGATCAAGACATTTACGGCTACAAAAGCGGTATAAGGAACCTTGATACATTTTGCCGTAACCCTGATCTTCTGCTACCTTCATTCCGCAAACCGGATCAATTTGAGTATTGGCTTGCTGTGTATCGTTATGCCCTCCGTGGCCTCCATGACCGTGGATCATGTGTGCACCGCAACCATAACGCATCATAAAGTAAAATAAACCTGCATAAATCAATAACCAGATAAGTCCTTCCATTATTTATCTCCTGATTTGCTAAAGAGTCTAGGATTTTACGCTTTTCTCTGCATTTGAGCGAGGGTGGTGAGGGGGCTTCCAGTACTTGCTCTATAGGTAATGTGCCGCTGGCGGCAGTACTATGGAACGGTGGAATCAGTTTTGGTGGCGTGGTCGCGTTTATTTTTGGTGATCTGATCATTCTCCCCATAGTAAATATCTATCGTCGATATTACGGTGTTCGCATGAGCCTGTTTTTATTGTTCACCTTCTATGTTGCCATGGTACTGGCCGCGCTTGCGGTTGAGTTTATTTTTGGAGCGGCTGGCTGGGTTCCCCGGGATCGCCACGCTGACGTAGGAAAAGCGGCTTTTTCCTTGGACCACACAACTGTTCTGAATGTACTGACACTGATTCTCGCAGGCTGGCTCTATTTTCGTTATCGACGCACAGGTGGGCCAGAAATGATGAAGGCGATGGAAAGCGGCAGTCACGACCATCACGGTAGTCACAGCCATGAGCATGGTAATAAAGATAGGTAAAAATGACAGGGTGAATACTGGTAAGTTATTTCTGCAAATAAAGTCTTGACGGGATTGCGAGTTTTTCAAAACCTATATGGCTAAAATCTTACATATCTATTGTCCGATTCTAATAAAATTACTTTTTTAAACATTCGAGGCAAATATCGTAATCATTAAGGGTTACAAGTTTTCATACCGACTAATATCCAATAAGCCAGCTTTTCCTTCTTTGTTCAATCTGTAATTCCTAAGCTTATCAAGAACTGGCCAAATGTTTTTGTTGGTTCTCCTGATTCCAAATTCATTCACCCAGTTATCCATCGACTTTTCATCAGTTATTTTTTTGGCCTGTCTAACAAATTTATCCAATTGGTCTTGATCTACCCAGAAAATGAAATTCAGGTAACTTCCTATACTGTCAGGAACAAGCATTAACCTATCCTTTTCAGGTATTCGTCGTTCATCTTCATCAAAAATGAATGAGACATTGGTGTGTGCCCTGTTGACTACAAGCGATATGATTTTTGTAATCTTTCCATTCCGGTCGTGAATGATCAGATAACTAAGTTCAGGAAGGAAGCTAACGACTTTAAACTCTTTAGCTTCGTTTTCCTGTAAGCTCGCTAGCGGAGAATAAATACTTGAAAGATTCACACTTGCATCGCTGTTAAAAGGCGAGGTTACTTGTCTTATATCAGTGATTAATTCATTCATGCTTTGCTTTGAATTGAAATGTATAGCTGAAGGCGACTCGAACAACAAATTTCCGTGTCCATAGAATATTTTGGTCTGAGCTAGCGCTCCTTGGTACCATTTTTTCAAAATAGGTTCTCTATCTTTTAAGGGTAAGAAAGACAAGAATAATGATTCGCTCTCCATTCTGAGATAATCCATATACATCCTGGTTAAAATCTGGTGCGGCAGATTTCCATATACATCGAAATTAACAACCAGGTCATAATAAATTCGTTCCAGCGTTGGATAATCAATAACCCAAACAGAGTCTGGATTATTTCCAATAAAACCCTTTGACACCGATGCACTATCAAAATGTCTGAATATCGTTAAAGCTGGTGTGGAGTTTTCTTCTCCTTGCCAGATTGCTTTAATAGGTAAACCTTTTTTTGTTAAAGGGTTGTTGCGATAGTTATCATCTCGATATTCAAGGTAATGCCTGTGTTCATGTAGGCCTTTATGCCAGATTTCAGCCAGGTTTAATGGATTTGCCTCTATTGAGGGTAGTTTTAGAAGAGGTATAGCATTTTTCAAATAATTCTTGTCAACGATGGATAGATCATAATCGGGCGACAGGAAGGCAACAAAAAAGTAATCCATGATTACATTCAGTGCGACCTGCCCCCTGCAAACGGGACCCTTGATAAAATTACCAATAAAAAAATCAGTATCGTCTAAAAGAAATCTGTATCGAGATTCGGAGGGGATAGCTGAAAATGTCAAAAATGGATTTGTAGCAAGTTCGTCGGTATAACCAGGTAGTTTTTTAACTTTCCATTTTTCTGTAAAGAACAGACTATTCCAACGCTTCATTCTCTGATTATTCAATGAATAGACCAAGTGGGTTTTATCCAGGATGGTTTCTTGCATGGGAATGAGCCTGTAATAGAAAGGCTTGGAACCTGGATCATTAACTGGATGCCGTGTAGCTATTTCAATCGATTTTTTACCAGGCGGTGTTGAAGAACGGATTAATCTAAAATAAAAGACGTCCTGACCATTTTTTAAACTCAAGTGTCCAAGAAACAAATGCTCGTATAAATATCTGGAAACAAGTTTGTGTTCTGTTGAAGACTGGTTGAAGTATTTCTCCCAAATCCTGATTTGTTCATTAATGGCTTCAGGAAATTTGGGTTTCTTGGAAAAATCTTGATAATCCGAGTTAATCCATTGCATAAGTAAATGTTGTTCATCTTTAGGTAGTGGAGCCATTCCATAGGGCATACCCATCATGGGGTTCTTTTCAAGGAAGCCGTTAATCTCGGTGTAAGCGGGACAAGTCAGTTCCCTTTTAATATCAAGGGGAAAGTTTTTTGGCAGTTTTTTACCATCAGGAAAGTGCTTTTCAACTTTTTGGGAAATTAATGCCTGTAGTATACTTGAGCTAGACTCTGAGGAGTTCCCTTCGTTGGTTACGGAAAAAAAATCTTTTTTACGCCAGTCTTTAATTGAGTGTGCGTCGATAAAAAGTCGGGTTGGAGAGTCTGGTGATAAGCGCTTCGGGTTGTAAATGACATTTTTGCTAGCGCCTCTCAATAACCCTTGATATGAACCAAGCTTGAGTTGACAGGGCGCATCGTAACAACCGTGACAAGTGACACAGCGGTTGTCGATCAGGGTTTTTATTTCTTTTTTTTCTGTACTTGTGAATGAGTCACTATAACTAATTTCACAAAATGCAATAAGAAAAATACAAATTAAAATGTATAGATAGTGAATGGATAACATTAACTTTTCTGGCAAAACATACATTGGTATTTCAATCAATTCGTTTTAAGCTTTTTAAGAATTGTTTCCGAGATATTTTCTGAGTCACAGGCATTTGCTTTTAATAATCCCCGTACATCTAGCGTTCCGCCCTGGTTTTTGTAACCAAAGGCTAAGCATCGATCGATGCCTGAATCCAGTGGTCTGCAGATACCCATTAGGATTTCTGGCCTTGTATGAGTGACAAGCACTCTAAGTTTAAAGTCATTGTTAAATATCCGTTCAATTTTGGATTTTTCGGCACAATGTGCTTGTTCTATCAAGTCCCTTGGTTCCCTGAAACGTCCAGGCTCGAGTAGGTAGATAATATTGCAACTAATACCATTGCTGCCAAGTTTTTGTTTCACTTCCATGCAAACTTCAAGTTGGTATGCGCCTACTGCGATTAATTGAACTTCACCATTTTCTTCATCCATATTCAAGGCACCATCCTTAACAAGCTGATTCGCCTGTTCCTTGTTGAATTGGCTTGAAACCTCATTCTTTGGAATGGTCATGGCCCAGACCTGTCCCTTTGATTGATAACAGGCATCAAGGCAAGTAATTGCTGTGTTGGCATCAGCAGGAAAGACGACGCGTGTAAGGTCGCTCATTTCTCCTAATAAAACTTCAGTAAATGAGGAGTCCTGATGGGACTGCTCATTTTTTCCATTTTCCCAAAGGTGAGAAGTAGCGATGACAGGCAATGAAACCCACTCAGGAGAACGTCCGAGCGACTTCTGGTGACGAGCAAAAATGATTTCCTGCCTCAGAGCGCCAACCATTTTCATGGCGAATGCTTCATAACTAACCGCCAGGTTAATTCCTCCCTTGTTTGCCAAAGCTGCACTTATAACTACTTCTTCATTAAGCGCTGTGATAATTGAACCGTGAACGGATTCCGCCAGTCCAACTTCAGGGCTAAGTACTCGATGCTTTAACAGGTTCAATGTTTTTATCATGCGATTACTGCTCAGCTCGTCAGGATTTCCTATTCGGACCCGAACGTCAGGATTGGTGAGGTGCCAATCGCAAAAACGCGAATCGATAGCGCTCATGGAAGAATATTTTTTATTTTCCTGTATCCAATCGGGTTCTTTTGGGTTTTTGAGTTTAACGTTCCTTTGGCAGAGAGGATGAAATTTTTCTTCTGGACGATTGTCTTCTTTATGGTTACCCAAGCTTTCTGCTGCGGTTTCCAGTTTCTGTTCAGGTAAATAGAGTTTGCTTGCATATTCGTTAAACAACGCTCTCGATTTTTCATCTAAGCCAGGGTTAGAGGGTAGGGGGGTGCCATGTGCGGCGTTGGTTCCTGCACCATAAAAACCAAAACCTTTTTCTGTTTCAGCAATCAAATAAGGCAGTTTCACCGGATAGGTCATTTGCCCGTTTTTAATTTGTGAGCTGCAGGCACCCAGGCGTGCCTCCGACTCGAATATTCCCCAGATAAATGCTGCTGGGTCTCTGCCGTCTATTGCAATGGGATGAAAATCGTTTTGTTCCAGATGTTGATAAAACCATGAAAGACCACCTTGCTGATACATCGTAGAG
>JBECKS010000255.1:0-1166 GCA_040235395.1 Pseudomonadales bacterium
GCCGCCAGACCCAGCAGCCACACCAGCGCCGCCAGCGGCGCCACCGGCTGGCCGGCCAGCGGACCGGCTGACAGGCCGTGACGCCACAGCGGCCAGGCACCCGCCGCCACGGCCGCCGCCAGCAGCCACAGCAGATAGCGACGCAGGCGCCCGTCGTCCAGAACCTGTGTCACCCGCCGCGAGCTGGCCAGCAGCGCATCCAGCAGGCGCATGAAGGCCGCCTTGCCGCTGTAGGCGGTCAACTCGATGGTGTGCAGGTCCACCCAGCGGTGCATGCCGACATACAGCGCCACACCACCGGCCATCGCCAGCACACTCATCAGCAGCGGCAGGTTCAGGCCGTGCCACACGGCCAGGCTGTAGGCCGGCAGTTCGCCGCCCAGCGCGGCACCGGCCGCCAATGCCAGCAGCGGCGCCACCGTCAGCCCCGGCAGCACGCCCACCAGCAGGCACAGCAGCACCAGCAGTTCCACCGGCACCTTCATCCAGCGCGGGGGCTCGTGTGGCACCCGTGGAAGGTTCTTCGGTTCACCGTTGAAGAATACGTCGTGGATGAAGCGCGCCGAGTAGGCGACGCTGAACAGACCGGCCGCGGTCGCCACCGCCGGCGGCACCCAACCCAGCCATCCGCGGTCGCCGAGCGCCAGCGCCTCGGCAAAGAACATCTCCTTGGACAGGAAGCCGTTCAGCAGCGGCACGCCCGCCATGGCCGCCGCCGCCGTCATGGCCAGCGTGGCGGTATGCGGCATGTAGCGATAAAGGCCGTGCAGGCGACGCATGTCGCGGGTGCCGCACTCGTGGTCGATGATGCCGGCGGCCATGAACAGCGACGCCTTGAAGGTGGCGTGGTTGATGATGTGGAACACACCGGCCACCACCGCCAGCGGCCGATCCAGGCCGAACAGCAGCGTCACCAGCCCCAGGTGGCTGATGGTCGAGTACGCCAGCAGCCCCTTGAGGTCGTGCTGGAACAGGGCCAGCACGGCACCCAGCAACAGCGTGGCGACGCCGGCCGCGCTGACCAGATAGAACCAGGCATCCGAGTCACCCAGCGCCGGATACAGGCGTGCCAGCAGGAACACTCCCGCCTTGACCAGCGTGGCCGAGTGCAGATACGCCGACACCGGCGTCGGCGCCGCCATGGCCTGCGGCAGCCAGAAATGGAA
>JBECKS010000099.1:0-23684 GCA_040235395.1 Pseudomonadales bacterium
CCGTTGCTGTGCGTTCTTCTGCAACCGCTGAAGATCTACCAGATGCATCCTTTGCTGGGCAACAGGAAACCTTCCTTAACATTCGTGGCTATGAAAACGTTCTAAAAGCCATCAAAGAAGTCTTTGCCTCTTTATTCAACGACAGAGCCATTTCCTATCGCGAACACCAAGGCTTTGAACACTCCCATGTTGCTTTGTCTGCAGGCATTCAACGAATGGTACGAAGTGAAACAGGTGCTTCAGGCGTGATGTTTACTCTCGATACGGAATCTGGTTTCGACAAAACCGTCTTCATTACTTCATCTTATGGACTGGGTGAAACGGTGGTACAGGGAGCAGTGAACCCTGATGAATTCTATGTTTATAAAGAGGCCTTAAAAGCTGGCAGGCCAGCGGTGGTTAGACGAAACCTTGGCAGCAAGAAAATCAAGATGATTTATGGTTCTTCCGCTGAAGCCGGCAAATCAGTCAATACCGTCGATGTGAGCGAAGAGGAACAACAACATTTCAGTATCTCCGATAAAGAAGTGGAGGCGCTAGCAAAACAGGCTTGCCTGATTGAAGAACACTATGGCAAACCCATGGATATCGAATGGGCAAAAGACGGTGATGATGGTGGTTTGTATATTGTTCAGGCACGCCCAGAAACTGTTAAAAGTCGAAGTGATAGCTCAGTAAAGCTTCGCTACCAATTGAACGAGAAATCAGCCGTGCTCGTTGAAGGAAGAAGTATTGGTCAGAAAATCGGTGCCGGAAAGGTAATCAATATTGAAAGCATTGATGACATGAATCAGGTTAAGGAAGGTGACGTACTGGTAACAGACATGACAGATCCAGACTGGGAACCCGTAATGAAACGCGCTTCAGCGATTGTTACCAATCGAGGAGGTCGTACTTGTCATGCCGCCATCATTGCTCGGGAACTAGGTATTCCTGCCGTTGTGGGTTGTGGTGATGCAACCCATCTTCTTGAAACAGGTCAGGAAGTGACCGTTAGTTGTGCGCAAGGTGATACAGGTTTTGTCTACGATGGCATTCTCGACTTTGAAATTCAAAGTAACACCGTTGATTCCATGCCGAATCTGCCATTCAAAATCATGATGAACGTTGGCAATCCGGATAGAGCTTTTGATTTTCAATCTATTCCAAATGCAGGCGTAGGACTCGCACGCCTTGAATTCATTATCAACCGAATGATTGGCGTTCACCCCAAGGCGCTGCTTGAATTTGACAGTTTACCAGCGGACATCAAGGATCAGGTGGCCGCACAGATTCATGGTTTTGAATCTCCACGAGAGTTCTTTGTAAAGAAACTCGCTGAAGGTATTTCAACTTTGGGTGCTGCATTTTATCCAAAGAAAGTGATTGTCAGACTTTCTGATTTCAAATCCAACGAATATGCCAACTTGATTGGTGGTGTTCTCTACGAACCAAAAGAAGAAAACCCCATGCTTGGTTTCCGGGGTGCATCACGCTATATCTCTGAAAGTTTCAGGGAATGTTTTGAAATGGAGTGTGAAGCACTGAAATTTGTCCGTGATGAAATGGGTCTGGATAATATTGAATTAATGGTGCCTTTTGTCCGCACAACTGATGAAGCAAGTCAGGTGATTGGGCTTCTGGAAAGTCAGGGGCTTAAACGAGGCAAGAATGGTTTGAGAGTTATCATGATGTGCGAGCTTCCTACCAATGCTTTACTTGCTGAACAGTTCCTTGAATATTTCGATGGATTCTCTATTGGTTCAAATGACCTGACACAACTTACCTTAGGTCTTGATCGTGATTCTGGCATCGTTGCTAAATTATTTGACGAACGTGATGAAGCAGTAAAGATTCTTTTAGGTATGGCTATTGACACCTGTAAAGCAAAAGGGAAATACATTGGCATTTGCGGTCAGGGGCCATCTGATCATCCAGACCTTGCAAAGTGGTTAATGGAGAAGGGTATTGATACCGTATCCTTGAATCCTGATTCCGTTCTGGATACCTGGTTCTATCTTGCAGATAAAAAATAAAAATCCTACTCGCTTTCTTCAAATTCTTTTTTGAAAGCAAGCACTTTTTTTACGTAACGCTGGGTTTCAGGAAAGGGCGGGATTCCACCATATTTATTAACAGCCGTTTCCCCGGCATTGTAGGCAGCTAAGGCAAGTTTCAGATCGTTATTATATTTTTTAAGTAGCTTCTTAATGTGTTCCGTACCGGCATCTATATTCTGCCTGCTGTTATAGCTATTGTGCACATTATAGCTTCTTGCCGTTTTTGGCATAAGCTGCATCAAACCCTGCGCACCTACACGCGACTTTGCATCAGGATCAAAGTCTGACTCGGCCTTAATAATGGCTTTAATCAAGGAAATTTCCACCCCATGTTTAAGTGATGCTTGATGAATGTAGCTCTGGAACTTCTTTTCTCTCGCGGTGGCAGTAGTGCTCTGTTTCTCAGGTTCTGAACTGGGAATGACATCTTTACTAATCAGGGTGTAAGCGGGGTCATACATGATTTTGTCAGTAAAAAGCACCTTGCCATTCGGTGAACGGTATTTATAGATGCGTGCATCACACTCCGGGGAAAATATAAGGCCTGACATCAAAAGGATTGCTGACATCAGAACACTCGCCCTTCTTGCGGGGAAAATACACTTTATGTTTAAGGGTATCGATAGCATCTATTTAAACGATATTATGTCGGTTCATTAAATTTTAAAAACCACGCTCATTCTATTATTGTAGAACATGGTTTTAACTGGACCAAGATGTTTGTCATGAAGGGGCACCTTTGGTGATAGAGGGTAAAAAGGTGAAGTACGATTTACTTGTTATAGGTGGAGGTTCAGGAGGCGTTAGAGCAGCCCGAATGGCCTCACAATTAGGAAACAAAGTTGCTCTTGTGGATTATCAGGCTCTGGGTGGTACCTGCGTGAATGTTGGTTGTATTCCCAAGAAGCTTTTCGTCTACGCATCACATTTTGCAGAAAATTTTGAGGAAGCGAGAGGCTATGGCTGGAGACTTCCATCGTCTGATTTTTACTGGTCTGGTTTAATTGCTAACAAGGACAGGGAAATAAGCAGACTGAATAATGTCTATGAAAATCTTCTGAAAAATTCTGGCGTTGAAGTGATTCAAGGCAAGGCACATTTTCTTAACGAGAATACCATTGATGTGAATGGTATCACCTATCAGGCTAAACGCATTCTCGTGGCAACGGGAGCAAAATCATTTGTACCCGATATAAAAGGCAAGGAGTTCATTAAGACGTCCAATGACATGTTCTTTCTGGAAAAGCTTCCTGAGAGCCTTCTGATTATTGGCGGCGGATATATCGCATTAGAGTTTGCAGGCATCATGAATGGTTTGGGTGTTAAAACCGAACTAGCGTATCGAGGCGAACTACCGCTGCGCGGTTTTGATGAAGGTGCACGCAAACACCTGCTTAAGGAAATGGCTAAAAAGGGTGTGCATTTCCGATTTAACACCGAAGTGAAATCCATTGAAAAAGTACAAAACGGCTTGCTGGTTAACTGCAATACAAATGATGCCTGCGTATTTGATGAAGTACTTTTTGCCACTGGCAGAATGCCTGAAACAGAAGAGCTTGCTTTAGAGAATGCGGGTGTAAAAACCGATGAACGAGGAGCGATCATTGTCAATGAGCGTTTCGAAAGTAGCGTTCCAGGTATTTTTGCATTAGGTGATGTGATTAATCGTATGCAACTTACGCCCGTAGCTATTAAGGAAGCGATGGTATTTGTGAATCAGCAGTTTGCAAATAGTTCACTTCTTATGAATTACGAATGTGTCCCTAGCGCTGTATTTAGCCAGCCAGAATTTGCTAGCGTTGGCCTAAGCGAGGAAGAAGCTGAAAAGAAGGGTGTTAAGTTTTCAGTTTTCGAAAGTGAATTTAAGGCACTGAAACATACCTTGGGAGAAAGTACTGAGCGCACTTATTTAAAACTTATAGTAGAAGAACCGAGCCAAAAGGTGCTGGGTGCACACATGGTCGGGGGTAATGCAGCTGAAATTATTCAGGGGCTTGCGATAGCGATAAAAGCAGGTGCTACAAAACAGGATTTTGACGAAACCATTGGCATCCATCCGACTAGCGCTGAAGAATTTGTAAGCATGAGGAATCCAAGGCAATAGTTTGATGCTAGAAGCTTCTCTAAACCAGGCATTTTCTTTATTTACTAATAAGGATCTTTTTCAAAGTCAGCGACTCTTGCATGGACGAGGTCGTTGTTATCCAGGCTTTGAACAGCTGAGTATTGACTGGTTTTCTCCTGTGCTGTTAATCACTCAATATAAAGCGTCTGAATCAATAAATCCTGACGACCTTGTATCACAAATTAAATCCTGTTTTTCAAAACGCTTCACCGAACATGAAATTTCCTGCATTGTGTTTCATGATCGATCCACTCCGCAACTAGCAGTGAGAATTCTTGAAGGTGAACTCCCCGAAAACTGCACTGCTCTGGAAGTTATAGAAGGTACACATCTACACTTTAATATTGATTTCAATTATCAGTATATAGGTTTTTTCCTTGATGCAAGGACTGCCAGACATTTTGTTTTCCAGAATGTAAAAGGAAAGAAAGTCTTGAATCTTTTTGCTTTTACCTGCGCCTTTTCGGTGAGCGCAATTGCTGGCGGCGCAAGTTCTGTGGTGAATCTGGATATGGGAAAGGGCGTTCTTCAACGAGGTGAACATAACCACTTATTAAATAAACTTGATCAGCGTTCTGCCACCTATATCAAATCCGATGTATTCAAAGCCTGGAAGAAATTGCATAAATATGGTCGTTATGACCTGATTATCATCGATCCGCCAAGTTTTCAGAAAGGTAGCTTTAACGCAGAAAAGGATTATTCAAGAATTGTCTCGCAACTCGCTAAACTTCTGATGCCTGAGGCGACCATAGTCGCTTGTTTAAATTCGCCTTTTCTTAATGAGCAATTTCTTGATAGCTTATTTATTGATGGAGAACTTAATAGCGGCATACACTCCACAACAAAGCTGAGGCGTTTGGACAATCCCGAAGCATTCAAGGATGAAAGCCCCAATGCGGGATTAAAGGTAGTGATTTATCAGTATCAACGTTTAGAGAGTTGATTTAAGACCATTGCTGAAGATGCTGTTCTAGCTCAATAACTTTAGGAGTTTTCTCTCGACCATCTGCAGTACCTACGTAGAGATAACCTACAATGGATTCCTGTGCTTCAAGCCCAAGTCCATTTTTAATGTTTTCATCATAGGCAAAAGCACCTGTACGCCAGATAGAAGCAAAACCCAGACTTCTAAGTGCTAAACCAAGATTATGGAGCACACAACCGGTTGAAAGCTGCTGTTCAATTTCAGGAACCTTGGGATTATTCTGATAGCTACAAACGCCTACTATGATGAGAGGGGCTCGCAAGGCTTTTGAGGCAATACTTTCAAGCTCTTCCTGTGTGCTTTCGGGCTTCTTTAACTTTTCAGCGCTGGCGAATAAGGCTCCCAATTTATGTCGTTGTTCACCTTCTATGGTAAGGAAACGCCAGGGGCGGAGTTGCAAATGATCTGGCACATGAAAGCTGGCTTCAAATAAAGATTTCAGGGTTTCCTGATTTGGCGCTGGTTCAGTGAGTTTAGGGCATGAGACCCGCTTTCCTAAGACTTCAATAAAGGTGTTCATCATCTTGTCCTGCTGTTCGATTTCTAGTGGCATATGATAGACGATGAAACAGAGCTTGGGCGACGCAAACTTGTCACTAAAAATACTTAAAATTCCATTTATGTTTGCTATTATCTGTCCAATGGTTCAGTACTCAATTCATTTCCACCAATAGAGCAGCATCTCGAGGAGTCAGTATGAGTCAGTCAGATCTGGAAAAAAGGGTAAGAGACCGTCAAACGGCCTATCTTTATGTCAGCATCTATCAGGCAGATGCCGGGAGCTTCTTTGGCTTGTTGGCTGACTTATCAAAAGGTGGCTTTAAGCTAACTTCCGAGAAAATTATTGAGTCTGATAAAGAATATAAACTTGCCATCAAGAACCCACATCTAGATCCCCCCGATCAGATTAATACCTTTTCAGCCAAATCCATGTGGTCTGCCGAGAAAGAACACGGCATTTTTGAAACAGGTTTCCAGTTCGTTAGTGCTTCAGAAGGTGCAAAATCGCTTTTCATGAAGCTCGAATCTGATTTCGAATCGACTGCTAATGCAATTCGAGAGCTGGATGAAGAATCTTTTATTGAATAATGCCTTAGTTTTTGAAAAAGCTCCTTTACGGAGCTTTTTTTATGTCTGTATTTTGTCCTGAATGAAGAAGGTGATATGAGCCAACTACAAAATGTTCTCAAACAGGTATCCACCGTTGTGCTTGGAAAGGAAGACAAGGTCAAACTCGCTTTGAGTTGTATCCTTGCTGAAGGTCACCTGTTGATTGAGGATTTACCGGGAATGGGCAAGACCACCTTAGCTCAGGCATTGAGCAAAAGCCTAGGGCTTGATTACCAGCGCATTCAATTCACCAGTGATCTGTTACCTGCAGATATTCTTGGTGTGTCTGTCTTTGACCAGAAAACCGGTGATTTTACTTTTCGAAAAGGGCCGATTTTCAGCCAGTTTCTTTTAGCAGATGAGATTAACCGTGCCACACCCAAAACCCAAAGTGCCTTGCTAGAAAGCATGGAGGAGGGAACGGTCAGCATAGATGGTAAAGCTTATACCTTGCCTGAACCCTTTGTGGTGATTGCAACACAGAACCCAAGTAGTCAGATGGGTACTTACCCTTTGCCAGAATCTCAGCTAGACCGTTTCCTGATGCGTATTTCACTCGGTTATCCTAATGCCGAAACTGAAAAGAACCTGATTACGGGTATTAGCCCAAGAGAACAGCTGAAATCCATGGGCGCTGTTACCAGCCCAGAACAGTTATTAGCTGAACGAAAACTACTTTCAAAAATCCATATGACAGCAGCCATTGTTGATTACATTCATCGACTGGTACTGAAGACAAGGGAGTCTTCAGAGCTGAGCTATGGCCTTTCACCTCGAGGCACATTGGCCTTAACCAAGGCTGCTAAGGCTTGGGCATTACTCTCAAACAGAGATCATCTTCTGCCTGAAGATGTGCAGGCTGTTTTTGAGTCTGTGGTTGATCATCGAGTAAAAGGAAGTCATCAGCATACTGGCGATAATTCAAACAAAGGACTGGGAAGACGAATTCTTGAATCCGTTGACGTGATTGCAAATTAAGACTGTGTCTCAAGCATCTTTCTCAAACTCAGCAAACTCCGTCTCATCAAATAAAAATACCTACGGCTATTCTCAGTACGATATTGAATCCTACGACAGTACTGGGCTTGTAAAAATCTTATGGATTATTCCCTGGTTCAGACGTTGGTATGTGTCATGGATAAACCGTATGTTGCCTCGGGTTAACCAGATAACTCTCAACCGTAATCGCGTTTTCGTATTTCCAACCGCTCGCGGACTTCTTTTTATCATTTGTGCATTTTGTGTTTTTCTTGCAGGCACGAATTATTCAAACAATTTAATTCTAGGGACAGGCTTTTTATTATTCAGCTTGTTCATGGTCACCATCTGGCACAGCTTTCTCAATGTTCTTGGCTTAACGATTATTGCTGGCGGCGCTGAACCGATTTTTCTTGGTGAATTTGCACAATTCAAGGTTGGCTTAAAACGGCCTTCTGATAAACCGTTTTATGCACTGAAGCTTTTATGGCCAAACGCAAGGGAAACACTAACTAATATTGATGAAGACCAACAAATCACTGTTAAGGTCGCTATTAAGCCTCAACAGCGAGGTTATTTTTATCCACCACGCTTAACGGTAGAAACGCGTTTCCCATTCGGCATTATTCGTTGCTGGTCTCATGTGGCATTAGCAACGCACTGCGTGGTTTATCCGAAACCGATTGAAAATACAATCTATCTTGGCGATGGTCATGAAGGCCAACATGGCGACGAAATCAATTTCCAGAGTAATGAAGAGTTTTATGAACTCAAGAAGTATCGAGAAGGTGATAACCTGAATCACGTTTCATGGAAAAGTTTTAGCAAAGGGCAGGGCTTATTAACCAAACATTTTGCAGGTTTTCAGGATGAAACTGTCTGGCTGGATTGGGATGCATTCAGGCCTTTTGAGCATGAAGTAAAGCTTTCCTATATGTGTTATTGGGTACTGCGTTTTGAAAAAGAAAACCGACCTTATGGCCTGGAACTCCCTGGTGTATTGTTGCAACCCGAAGTTGGAGAAATGCATTTAAAACAATGCCTTCATGCGCTGGCGACTTTTGATGCCACAGATTTTTCTAAGGAGTCTACGCAATGATTCTTCAGGAAAAATTTCCCAGAGCTACGGTTTTCTGGATTCTTTTTGCCCAATGCGCAGTGTTTATTCCTCATCTTAATCAGGTACCTATCTGGTTAAGCATTCTTTATTTCGCCTGTATTGGTTGGCGTTTTGGTATTTACCAAGGACGTTGGGATTTCCCTAACAAATGGGTAAAAGGTTTTCTAATTATTGCTGCCTTTATCAGTGTGCTTGCATCTTTTCAAACAATTAGTGGCGCAAAGGGCGGGGTAGCATTACTTCTTATTGCATTTGCTTATAAATCCCTTGAAATGAAGGAACAACGAGATGCTTATCTAGTTGTGATGTTGGCCTATTTTGTAGTGGCTTGTGCTTTTCTTTATCAGCGTAGTTTTTTTGCTGCCGGCTATTTGATTGTTTGTGTAGGCATCGTAAGTGCAGCACTGATTAGCATGAATCATTTACCAAGAAATAATTTTGATTTTGATGGACTTAAACTCTCTTTCAAAATGCTGATTCAGGCAATTCCCTTGATGATTTTCCTTTTCATCTTTTTCCCTCAGTTACCACCGCTTTTCCAGATTAATCTGGGCGGCAACGACGCCAAAACAGGATTAAGTGACACACTGAACCCTGGAAGTATTTCCGATTTAACACAGTCTGATGAACTAGCCTTCAGGGTCAAGTTCACAAATGGCATGCCTCCAAAGAACCAGCTCTACTGGCGTGCCCAATTGTTTGAACGTTTTGATGGAATAAGCTGGACAGTATCGCCTAAACAAAAAAGTGAACTTCATTATACTGATGTCTTTCCTGCGGAGTCTTTTACTGATGAAGGTCAGAAGCATACCATTGAATATGAGGTTTATCAGGAAGCTAGCTATAGCAAGATGTTGTTTTCGCTGGCAACAGCATGGGTGCATGCAAGTAATGTACAGCTTAATTCAGATTACACCATCGATAAAACATCACCAGTCGATGGCCTTTTTCATTACAAGGTTGAGAGCAATACAGCATTAAAACGTGATCTTGAATTAAGCGAACGTAGTCGTGAACTCAATTTACTGGTTCCTCTTTATGGAAACGAAAAAGCAAAGGAATATGCCATTGAATTAAGAAAAAAGAGCAAGGATGAACAGGAATTTGTTTTAAAAGTATTAAGTGCCTTTACAGAAAACGGATTTCAATACACCTTAAATCCACCACTTCTCGGTGCTAATCCTGTTGATGAGTTCCTCTTTGATACACGCAAAGGTTTCTGTGAACATTTTGCTTCGAGTTTTGTATACCTGATGCGTGCTGGTGGTATCCCTGCCAGAATTGTTGCTGGTTATATGGGGGGTGAGTACAACAAGCAGGGTGATTATGTACTGGTACATCAGTTCCAGGCACATGCCTGGGCAGAAGTCTGGCTTGAAGGGCAAGGCTGGGTTCGTTTTGACCCAACGGCCTGGGTTGCACCAGATCGTATTAATCAAGGGATTGAAGAAGCACTACCTGATGGTGAAAGCATTCTCGAAGGAAACCTTCTCGCTGCTCGCAAGTTTGATGCGCTAACAGAAATTCGTTTGCAACTCGATTATTTGAATATGCAGTGGGATAAGTGGGTATTAGGTTATGACGAAACCTTACAAATGCAGGTCTTCAACAAACTCCTTGGTAAAGTAACCTCAACGCGAATAAGTGTTTTTATGCTACTTTGTTTCAGCTTTGTCGTACTTGCTACATCACTTGCTATTTTTTTCAAGGATTTCTTTAGGGTTAAGGATCCGGCTGATCGCTTATATTTTTCCATGCAGAAAAAACTTAAAAACAAGCACATTGAACGTCAACCTTTTGAAACACCAAATGACTTTGCCCAACGAATAAACACGAAGGATGCAAGCCTTGGTAAAGCCCTGCAAAGTTTTACCCATGTTTACGTAAAACTTAAATATCAGAAAGAATGGAATAAAAAAGAAAGGGACTTTTTGCTTAAGGAAATGAGAGAGGCTTTAAAAAGCGTTTAGAGCAGAATCGAGAAACTATTTTTTTGCTCGTATAAGTTTTGCAACCGTACTTCCTGTTGCTGTCAATACATTCTCTTCGTTATAAATTCTTCCTTCCATAAACGCAATTTTATAGCTTTGTTTAATTAGCCATCCTTCAACACGTAATTTCCCTGCACGGGTTGCATCCAGATACGAAGTCTTTATTTCAAGGGAAGAAACACCGATAACATCCTGATCACTGGTTATTACTGAATGACTCATTGCAACATCAAGCATGGCTGTAACAAATCCACCTTGCACCACATCAATGGAATGACAGTAATCCTTGCCAATATTAAATTCAAAGATGGACATTTTCTTTTCATCGTCAATATCAATTAGTTTTCCACCAAGCAGCCCAATGAGTTTAGGGGCGTGTTTGTTGATTAGATCAATTCTTTTCTGCTTGTCATCCATCAGAATTTAACCTTTGATATTAATGGTGATGTATATAAAAAAGCCCGCGAAGGCGGGCTTTTCCATGGCTTTGTTAAATCTAGTTTAACTGCTCAAGCGCAATCTTGTTTGCCTTATCTTGATATTCGTCCATCTTGTCGAAATTAAGGTAGTTATAAATTTCGGCTGACATGGTATCCAGATCTTTTGCATAGCTTAAATATTCTTCTGCAGTTGGTAATTTACCAAGCACTGAAGCCACAGCTGCAAGTTCTGCAGAGGCGAGATAAACATTTGCACCTTGACCTAAACGGTTAGGGAAGTTTCGTGTAGACGTTGAAACAACCGTAGATTTTGGTGCAACGCGCGCCTGATTACCCATACACAATGAACAGCCTGGCATTTCAGTTCGTGCACCGGCTCTTGCATAAATATTGTAGTAACCTTCATCACGAAGTTTGGCTTCATCCATTTTCGTTGGTGGAACCAACCATAAACGGCCGGGAATTGGCTCCTGAAGTTTTTCTAGTAGCTTTCCTGCGGCACGGAAGTGACCAATGTTGGTCATGCATGAACCGATGAAAACCTCGTCAACGGTATCACCAGCAACTTCTGAAAGGGGCTTGGCATCATCTGGGTCATTTGGACAACAAAGGATAGGTTCCTTGATGTCATTCATGTTGATTTCGATAACTTCTGTATATTCTGCATCTGCATCTGCACGCATGAGTTCTGGCTTAGCTACCCAATCTTCCATAGCAAGAATGCGACGTTTAATAGCGCGAGCATCACCATAACCTTCAGAAATCATCCACTTCAACATAGTGATATTGGAGTTGAGGTATTCCTTAACAGACTCTTCAGAAAGGGTAATGGTACAACCTGCTGCCGAACGTTCTGCAGAGGCGTCTGATAATTCAAAAGCCTGCTCAACAGTGAGATTTTCCAAACCTTCAATTTCCAGTACACGACCTGAGAAGATGTTCTTCTTGCCTTCCTTTTCAACAGTCAACAGACCTTTCTGGATTGCTGCGTAGGGGATGGCATGAACCAGGTCTCTCAAGGTTATGCCTGGCTGCATTTTGCCTGTAAAACGAACCAGTACAGATTCAGGCATATCCAGAGGCATAACGCCCGTTGCCGCAGCAAATGCCACCAAACCTGAACCTGCTGGGAAAGAAATACCAAGAGGGAAACGTGTGTGTGAATCACCGCCCGTTCCCACGGTATCGGGAAGCAACATACGGTTTAGCCAGCTGTGAATGATGCCATCACCCGGTTTAAGAGAAACACCACCGCGGTTACGAATAAAGTCAGGCAGGGTATGGTGAGTATCAACATCTACGGGTTTTGGGTAAGCCGCTGTATGACAGAATGACTGCATCACCAGGTCAGCAGAAAAGCCTAAACAGGCGAGGTCTTTCAATTCATCTCGAGTCATTGGCCCGGTCGTATCCTGAGAACCCACTGTAGTCATTTTGGGCTCGCAATACTGACCAGCTCGAACACCTTCTACACCACAGGCTTTACCAACCATTTTCTGGGCAAGGGTAAATCCTTTGCTACTTGCATGGGGATCTTTTGGCTTATGGAAGAGATCACTTGCAGGAAGACCCATACATTCACGAGCCTTGGCAGTCAGTCCTCGACCAATAATCAGGTTAATACGGCCACCGGCACGCACCTCATCAAGAAGCACAGGGGATTTCAGTTCGAAAGTTGAAATCACTTCATCACTGTCATGACGGGTAACTTTGCCTTCATAAGGGTAGATATCAATAACATCACCCATTTCCATTTTGCTGACATCACACTCAAAAGGCAGGGCACCAGCATCTTCCATGGTATTGAAGAAAATAGGAGCAATCTTGCCACCTATACATACACCACCATCACGTTTATTAGGCACGTTAGGAATATCGTTACCCGTTAGCCACAAAACTGAGTTAGTAGCAGATTTTCTTGAAGAACCAGTACCCACAACATCACCTACATAGGCAACGGGGAAACCTTTTTCCTTGAGCTTCTCAATAATTTCCAGTGGATTACCATCAATACCAGGTCTTGGATTCTTCAACATCGCAAGGGCATGAAGTGGAATGTCAGGACGAGACCACGCATCCTGAGCAGGGGAAAGGTCGTCAGTGTTGGTCTCGCCTTCCACCATAAATACAGTGACACTCAATTTTTTGGGTACTTCGGGTTCATCAGTAAACCATTCAGCATTCGCCCAGGACTCTAATACTTTTTTAGCCATTGGGTTTGTTGTCGATAATTCAACAACATCATGGAATGCATCAAATACCAACAAGGTCTTGGACAAAGCCTTCGCTGCTATCTCGCTTAACTCTTCATCTTTTAACAGATCAATCAATGGTTCAACGTTATAACCACCTAGCATGGTGCCCAATAGTTCTGTTGCCTTGGCTTTATCGATTAAAGGAGAGCTTGCCTGGCCTTTGGTGATAGCAGTAAGAAAACCGGCTTTAACATAAGCAGCTTGATCAACACCTGCGGGAATACGGTTCTCAAATAAGTCTAGGAGGAAAGCTTCTTCACCTTTAGGAGGATTCTTCATCAGCTCAACTAATGCAGCTACCTGTTCTGCATCCAGTGGCTTGGGCACGATACCCATCTCAGCACGTTCTTTGACATGTTGTCTGTAAGCTTCTAACACAATATACCTCCTAGGTCGTTGGATCGGTTTTTCCTCGGCATGCTCTAATACTTTGGAAGCAAAGACAGAAAACCCTTTTGAGGTTGTGCACCAAAAAACCGATAAGTCAGTGAAAAATTAGCCTGCACTCTAATGATAATTCCTTGCGAATTATCCTTGCTTCAGGCGGCGGCATTGTACTTGATTTAGCCTTAAAAGTAACGGGATAGCTCTATAGATAGCGTTTATTATCACTATCTATTTGTCTGTAGGAAGCAGGCTCTTGCTTGCGACATTAAGATTCCTATGACTTAATGCCGGACTTTAAATTCAGCCGCTAACCAACCATGAATGAAATCCAATTAATTAGCCCCGTGAAGGAGTTCCTCTTGTGCGAAACACCGCAAGCATGGCTTGAAAAAGCTCAGGAGAATCTTGCTTTGTTGTTAGTTGATCACGCGCATTGTGAGAAAAAAGCTGCATCAACAGGATTAAGCTTGATTTATCGTTACTCAGATAAAACAGAGCTTTTAAAGATGTTAAGCCAGTTAGTTAGGGAAGAAATGCTGCATTTTGAGCAGGTGCTGGACATCATTGAAAAGCGAGGGTTTGAATTTATTCCACTGAGCGCCTCGACTTATGCCGCTGGCTTGCATGCAGTCGCCAGCAAGGAAGAACCTCAACGTTTAATCGACCAACTAATTATTGGTGCAATTATTGAAGCACGTTCTTGCGAACGATTTTATGCACTTAGTCACTATGTTGATGAAGAGTTGGCTCAATATTATCGTTTCCTGCTTAAATCAGAATCCCGTCATTTTGAAGATTATCTTAGCCTTGCCAGAAAATACGATATGGGTGATACCGATGAGAGAATTGTTTTTTTTCTTGAGAAGGAAAAAGAGCTTATCGAATCAGAAGACGAGCTGTATCGATTTCACAGCGGAGTTCCCGTAATAATCAGGGCTTAGAAAAAGTAAGAAGTTCAGTCCCTTTGTTATTAAGGGTGACATACTGTACATCCTTTTCCCAATCACTCATTACAAAGCGTTTAGCATTAGCGTTGTGAGATAAATGTAGTGTATGTACCTGCGGACGGTGGGTGTGGCCGTGAATAAAAATGTCTGTTTTTGTTGCTTCCATCAATTTCACAACTTCTTCAGGTGTTACATCCATAATCTCCATGGATTTATCTGAGTTTGCATCCTTGCTTGTGTTTCTAAGTTGTTGGGCTAGTAAGAGTCGGTCTTCAATCGAACGTCCAAGTACATTCTCTTTAAAACCTTCACTACGAAGTAACATACGCGCTTGCATATACTCAGTATCCAGAGTGCAAAGGGAATCACCATGCATTAGAAGATAATTTTGTCCATTCAGAGAAAAAGTATATTGATCATCTAACAGCTGAAAACCCGTCTCCTGAGCAAACTGCTTTCCCATCAGAAAATCCCTATTTCCATGCTGAAAGTAACATTCATCAATCTGAGCACTAATTTTTTTTAGCACATTCTTGATGTGCTTTATGAAATCCGTTTCATAATCATCGCCAATCCACACCTCAAATAAATCGCCCAGAATAAAGAAATGTGTAATACCCTCGAGATGGTGTTCACAAAATTTTTCAAAGGCCTGAGTAATATCTGGACGATTCTCTTCGAGGTGTAAATCAGAAATCAGAACTGCTTTCATGCTAACGATAGAAATATATTAAATGATGCTAGCTTTATTGATAACAACGCTTTCCTTCGGTACATCCTGATGAACGCCGTTATTACCTGTTGAAACGGATTTAATACTGTTCACGACATCCATGCCATCTATGACCTCACCAAAAACAGCATAGCCCCACCCTTGAGGAGAAGGAGAGGTATGATTCAGAAAACCGTTATCGGCAACATTAATGAAGAACTGCGCTGTAGCAGAGTGAGGATCATTCGTACGAGCCATGGCAATGGAGCCGAGCGTGTTTTTCAATCCATTGTCGGCTTCATTCTCTATTGGAGCCAAGGTGCCTTTCTGTTTCATATCAGGCGTGAATCCACCACCCTGAATCATGAAACCATCGATGACTCGGTGGAAGATAGTGCCATCGTAGTGACCGTTCTCAACATAGGTCTTAAAATTTTCAACAGTTTTAGGGGCTTTTTCACTATCGAGTAGAAGCGTGATGGTGCCGTGATTGGTGTCTAGAGTCACTTTCATGTCATGAACCTTATTAGTGTGTTAAGTGTGGTGATGAGAATATTACAAGAACAAACCTGCTGTACTAACATAGCACATCGGAAGCTTAAGCGAGTATAATGCCAGCGCCCTAAGGCTTCACCTTTTAATAGAAAATAATTATCTCATTCATGTCTTTGAAGATTTATAGCAGTCTCAGCAAGGAAAAATCCGAATTCATTCCCTTGGAAGAAGGGAAGATAGCCATGTATGTATGTGGCATCACAGTTTACGACTACTGCCACATTGGTCATGCACGTATGTTGGTGGCCTTCGATATCATTTATCGACACTTACAATACCTTGGCTATCAGGTTCGTTATGTTAGAAATATCACCGATGTCGATGACAAGATTTTTGCCAGAGCGAATGAGAATGGAGAAGATTATAAGACCCTGAGCGAACGTTTCATTCAGTTCATGCACGAAGATGAAAGGGCGCTTAATATTGCTTTGCCTGCACAAGAACCTCGTGCAACAGAGTTCATGGCAGAAATTATTGCCTTAATAAAACGTTTGCAGGAAAAAGACGTTGCCTATCAAGGAAAAAATGGTGATGTGTACTTTGCCATTGATAAATTTAAAGACTATGGAAAGTTGAGCCGTCGAAAGCCTGAAGAGCTACTTGTAGGAGCTCGTATTGAAGCAGAGAAAGCCAAGCAGAACCCTCTAGACTTTGTGTTATGGAAAATGGCGAAGGAGGGCGAGGCCTATTGGGAATCTCCTTGGGGAAATGGTCGCCCTGGTTGGCATATTGAATGCTCTGCCATGAGCACTTCATGTCTAGGAGAAACACTGGATATACATGGTGGTGGTTCAGACCTGATGTTTCCACATCATGAAAATGAAATTGCCCAATCAGAAGCAGCAACCGGAAAACAATTTGCCAATTACTGGATGCATTGTGGCTCTGTGCGCGTTGATAAGGAAAAAATGTCAAAGTCTCTTGGTAATTTTTTTACCATCAGGGACGTGCTCAAAGACTATCACCCTGAAGTCATTCGTTATTTCCTGAGTGCAAGCCATTATCGTAGTCCTATTAATTATTCTGTTGATAATCTTAACCTGGCAAAAAAAGAACTGGATAGATTCTATCAAGGACTTTCTTCTAAAGAAGCAGCTGCAGCCGAAGCTTCAGCTCAGGAAAATGAATTTCAAGCCCGTTTTGATACTGCGATGAATGATGATTTCAATACTTCACAGGCAATTGCAGTGATGTTCGAGCTATTAAAGAAACTCAATCATGCAGACAAAAATGAAATTGAATCCTTGGCTGCTCAACTAAAACATTTTGGTCAACGGCTTGGTTTCCTATACCTTTCATCTTCTGAATACTTTCAAGGAAATTCCGCTAACGAAGGTATTGAAACAAGTGAAATAGAAGCTTTAATTGCTGAACGTATTCAGGCAAGAGCAGAAAAGAACTGGAAACGTAGTGATGAGATTCGTGATGATCTGCTATCTAAAGGCATCATTCTTGAAGATGCTGATGGACTTACCACCTGGAAGCGAAAATAAGTAATTTACTTCTGGCTAAGCACACTTGCTTCGTATGTGTTTTCCATAAGTGTGGCGATGGTCATAGGGCCAACACCACCTGGAACAGGAGTGATATGCGCGGCTTTTTCTTTTGCTTTTTCAAACTGCACATCTCCAATTAATTTTCCCTGTTCGTTACGACTGATTCCAACATCAATTACAACAGCACCTTCTTTAATCCAGTCACCATTTAGAAACTCCGGTTTTCCAACGGCAACAACGAGTATGTCTGCTTGTCTGACATGTTTTTCAAGCTCTTTAGTAAATCGATGACAGACAGTAACGGTACAACCAGCAAGTAAAAGCTCTAAGGCCATTGGTCTTCCAACATGATTGGATGCCCCAACAATTACCGCTTCTGCACCTTTCAAAGGAACCTCTGTAGATTTAATCAGGGTCATGATGCCTTTAGGCGTGCATGGACGAATACCAGGAAGACGCTGTACAAGTCTGCCAATGTTATAAGGATGAAAACCATCCACATCTTTTTGCGGCTTAATAGCTTCGAGAATAAGATTGTCATCCATGTGCTCAGGAAGAGGTAACTGAACAAGTATGCCGTCGATACTTTCGTCTTCATTTAAGGATTGTATAGTTTGTAATAGTGATTCCTGAGTTGTACTCGTAGGCAAATCAATATCGACTGACTTGAACCCAATTTCCTCACACGCAAGACGTTTGTTTTTTACATACACCTCTGAAGCAGGGTCATTACCAACCAGCACAACAGCCAAGCCAGGCTGACGCAAACCTTGCTTAAGCAGCATATCCACTTTGTTTTTTAATTCATTACGAATGGATAAAGCAGTATTTTTTCCGTCAATGATTCTTGCAGTCATATTTTTAAAGCAGGTTGGGTGTTCCTTGAATGTGGTGCTTGCGAAAAGAATTTCCTATCTCAAGCATGTAAGAGCTGCGCATTTTCTCATGCTCAAGTGATGGAGTAAATTATCCTTGGAAGCTTAGAAAACTGCCTGATTTCATAGGCTTGCAATTGACTCCACTAGGTGAGCTGCGTATTATCGCGCTTCCTTAAAATGGAGGTAGGTAAGTAAATCTAAAGCATGAACCTTCTCTCTGTTTTTCAGGGTTTTCGGGATGTAGCGCAGCTTGGTAGCGCGCTTGCTTTGGGTGCAAGACGTCGGGGGTTCAAATCCCTCCATCCCGACCAAATTCAGTGCAGGTAAAACTGAGCGCCCGTAGCTCAACCGGATAGAGCATCGGCCTTCTAAGCCGAGGGTTGCAGGTTCGAGTCCTGCCGGGCGCGCCATTTTGCGTGTCTTCTTATTGTTTTTATTGTTTCATTTTTCCATGGTGGGCGTAGCTCAGTCGGTAGAGCCCCGGATTGTGATTCCGGTCGTCGTGGGTTCAAGTCCCATCGTCCACCCCATTTTTCTTTGATATTGACATACCCTTGTGGCAAACTTGCGCGCCTTGAAACTAGCGCAGAAAAGACTATATAGATAGTTGTTTGCGTAGTTTCTAGATGAGCAAGTTCCCTCCGTATAGAATTCCCAAATCAATTTTTAAAAGGTTTTAACAGACATGCAAGTGACAGTCGAAAATGTAAGCAATCTTGAGCGCAAGATTACTGTTGGTATTCCAGCCGCACAAATCCAGTCAGCGTTGGATAAACGACTGAATGAAGTTTCACGAACGGTCAAGCTTGACGGTTTTCGTCCCGGGAAAGTTCCCATGAAGGTGGTGAAAAAGCGTTTCGGTGAAGCGGTTAGAGGTGAAGTTATTGAAAAGACCATTCAAGACACGATTTTTGAAGCCCTGAATCAGGAAAAAATAAATCCTGCAGGTATGCCAAGTATTGAATCCATAAAGGCAGATGAAGGTCAGGATCTGGAATATGTTGCTAAATTTGAGGTGTTTCCTGAAATAAGCCTGTCTGAATTTACGCAGATTTCCATTGAAAAGCGTGAGTCTGAAGTACAGGACAATGATTTTGATGAGCGTCTGGAGCAAATCAGGTCGAATGCCAAGGAGTGGAAAGAAGTTGCTCGAGCCGCTAAAAATGGTGACCAGGTTATCATCGATTATAAAGGCACCAAAGATGGCGAAGCTTTTGATGGCGGTAGTGCTGAAGACAGTCCCTTGGAATTGGGTTCGGGCAGAATGATTCCAGGATTTGAAGAAGGCATAATTGGAATGAAAGCAGGAGAGGAAAAAGACCTGAAATTAAGCTTTCCTGATGACTATCATTCTGAAGACCTTAAAGGGCAAAAAGTTGTTTTTCATGTAACACTAAAAAAAGTTAATGAGCCATTTGTTCCTGAACTTGACGATGAACTAGCTAAAAAGTTAGGTGTTGAGGATGGTCTTGATTCTCTGAAAAAGCAGGTTCGTGAAAGTATGGAGCGTGAACTTGAGCAGGCAATAAAAGGTGATATTAAGCAGCAGGTAATGGATGAGTTAATGCGCTTACACGAAGTAGATGTGCCTCAGGCTGTTGTGGGCCAACAAATACAGATTATGAAACGTCAGATGATTCAACAGTTTGGTAGAGCACAAATTGATCCATCTATTTTCCCCGATGATATGTTCGCTGATAGAGCAAAGGAAAATGCAGCCTTGAGTCTGGTGCTGAGCAAGATTATTGAAGCGAAAAGCCTTGCTGTTACCAGAGAGGCTGTGAAAGCGTACATTGAAAAAATGGCAGAAGGTTATCCAGAACAGAAAGATGAGATTGTTAAGTACTACATGAATGACAAGCAGCGCCATGCTGAAATTGAAGCAGTTGTTCTTGAGGAAAAACTGGTAGAGCTGGTGATATCTGAAGCTAAGGTATCAACAAAAAAGCTGGATTTTTCAGAAGCAGTAGCACCAAGGAAAAAAGAAGATCTTTAAACCTTTCTAGTGCTTGAAATTTTCGAATCAATCTCAATTATCCAGAAGTAGGCCGATATTCCCTTGCAGGTTTATCGGCCTATTTTTTTGTCACTCTTGTCTTGTACTTGCGGATGGCTTAGGGAAAAATGACGTTTAAATTTAATCACAGAAAAATCACGAGGGCTTTAAAGTGAAAAATTCGTATATTGGCACTGAAGTAAGAAGTGCACTGGTTCCCATGGTCGTTGAGCAGTCTGCTAGGGGCGAACGCTCTTACGATATTTTCTCTCGTTTACTTAAAGAGAGAGTGGTTTTTCTAGTAGGTGAGGTTGAAGACCATATGGCTAACCTCATCGTTGCCCAGTTACTGTTCCTGGAGTCAGAAAATCCAGAAAAAGATATTCATCTATATATAAACTCACCTGGGGGCTCGGTTACAGCGGGTCTTGCGATTTACGATACCATGCAATTCATAAAGTGTGATGTAAGCACTATGTGTGTAGGACAGGCAGCTAGTATGGGTGCTTTCTTGCTGAATGCGGGCGCCCCTGGAAAGCGTTTCGCCTTGCCAAATTCAAGGATCATGATTCATCAGCCTCTTGGCGGTTTTCAAGGACAGGCTTCAGATATAGAGATTCATGCGCGTGAAATCATTGAAATTAAGGCGCGCTTAAACCGAATCATGGCTCACCATTGCGGCAAGCCGATTGAGGAGCTTGAAAAAGCCACCGATCGAGATAATTTTATGACTGCAGACGCTGCAAAGACCTATGGTTTGGTGGATCAGGTTCTGAGCTCACGCACTGCAGGTTAGTATTGATTAGTGACCCCTAATCCATTTGTTCTTGAATGAAGGGGTAAATAGTAGATAATCTTTTGGTAACAGTTAGTTGCTAGACATTAGCTCTGGAAGGCAGTAAGGGCTTGGGATTAAAAGGTAGTGAGGTACTGAAAAGATGAGTGACCATAACAACAAGGGAAGCGATGCGGATAAACTCCTGTATTGTTCTTTTTGTGGGAAAAGTCAGCACGAGGTCAGGAAGCTTATAGCGGGACCTTCTGTATTCATCTGTGATGAATGTGTAGATTTATGCAATGAGATAATTAGTGAGGAAATTCAAGAAGATAGCGATGAATCTTCAAAAGATACCTTACCTACACCCAAGGAAATAAAATCCATTCTGGATGAGTATGTTATTGGTCAATCCAGAGCCAAGAAGGTGCTTTCTGTTGCCGTCTATAACCACTATAAACGCTTAAGAACCTCTCAGGCTGCTACTTCAATGAAGCCTGTGGATGTTGAGTTAGGAAAAAGTAACATTCTGTTGATTGGACCTACAGGAAGTGGAAAAACACTGCTTGCTGAAACATTGGCAAGACTACTTAACGTTCCATTTACCATAGCTGATGCAACCACATTAACAGAGGCTGGTTATGTGGGTGAGGATGTTGAAAATATTATCCAGAAGCTGCTTCAGAAGTGTGATTATGACGTAGAGAAGGCGCAGATGGGTATTGTGTATATCGATGAGATAGACAAGATTTCAAGAAAATCGGATAACCCATCCATTACTCGAGATGTTTCAGGTGAAGGCGTTCAGCAGGCCTTGCTTAAGTTGATAGAGGGGACAATTGCCTCAGTTCCTCCACAAGGAGGAAGAAAACATCCACAGCAGGAATTCCTTCAGGTTAATACTTCCAATATTCTCTTTATTTGTGGTGGTGCTTTTGCAGGTCTCGATAAGGTTATTCTTGATCGTTCAGAAAAAGGCGGCATAGGTTTCGGTGCTGAAGTAAAAAGCAAGCAGGCTGGCAAGGCCATAGGGCAAACCCTTAAAGATGTTGAACCTGAAGACCTGGTTAAATACGGTTTAATTCCAGAGTTTGTTGGACGCTTGCCAGTAATTGCAACGCTTGAAGAGCTGGATGAAGAAGCTCTGATACAGATCCTCACCGAGCCAAAGAATTCTCTTGTTAAGCAATATGAAAAACTCTTCGAGCTGGAAGGCGTTGAACTTGATTTCCGTGAAGAAGCACTAAGAGCGATTGCCCAGAAAGCCATGGCAAGGAAAACTGGTGCGAGGGGCTTGCGCTCCATTCTTGAATCAGTATTGCTGGAAACCATGTATGAAGTTCCTTCACAGGAAAATGTTTCAAAAGTAGTCATTGATGAAGGTGCTATCAACGAAGAAGGTAAGCCACTGATTATTTACGAGAACAGTGAGCAGGTATCCAGCAAGTCCAAGAAATGATGTTTTTTGAGTTTGTTAGCTTGAAATGCAGGCATAAGACTCCATCTCTATAACTAGATTTTCAATTAGCTTCCTTAAGGTAAGGTTATTATGGTTGATCAGGAAAAGAGAGATAAGGTTCACTTCGATTTACCCTTGCTTCCACTTAGAAATGTGGTTGTCTATCCTTACATGGTTCTTCCTCTTTTCGTTGGTCGTGAAAAATCCATTAAGGCACTTGAGCAGGCGATGGTTACCAACAAGAAGATTCTTCTGGTTTCCCAGCGAGAAGAAAAGGATGAAACGCCGACAAAGGAGTCGCTTTACTCTGTTGGAACGGTTTCAAATATTCTTCAACTATTAAAACTTCCAGACGGCACCGTGAAAGTCCTGGTCGAAGGGATGTATCGTGCTGAGCTTCTGAATTTTAATGAAGCCGATGGTTACTATCGAGCAGATGTGAATGAACTTGAAGACAGTGAACTTTCGAAAGTTGAAGAAGTGAAGCTGATTGCAGAATTAATGCATCAATTTGAAGAATATTCAAAGCTTGCAAAGAAAATTTCTCCCGAAGTCCAGAATTCCGTTTCCAGTATAGAAGAGCTTGGAAGATTGATGGATACCATGGCAACTCACCTGCCTATAAAACTTGAAGATAAACAGGAAGTGCTTGAAACCTTCAATCTTGAAGCTCGTCTTGATTTGATAATTGACCTGATGCAGGAAGAAATCGATTTGTAACAGGTAGACAAGAAAGTGCGTGGGCGAGTCAAAAAACAAATGGAGAAGAGCCAGCGCGAGTATTACCTTAATGAGCAAATGAAAGCTATTCAAAAAGAGCTGGGTGATTTAGAAGATGGTGGTAGTGAGCTGGATCAGTTAGCTGAGAAGATTAAGGCTGCTGGCATGCCAAAAGAAGCTTTGGATAAAGCTAGTAGCGAATTGCATAAGCTTAAGATGATGTCTCCGATGTCAGCAGAAGCTACGGTTGTTCGTGGCTATCTGGACTGGATGGTTAACGTACCCTGGAAATCACGTAGCAAAATCAAGAAGGATTTAGCACTCGCACAAAAGGTACTTGATGTAGATCATTTTGGCCTTGAAGAGTTTAAGGACAGAATCATTGAGTATCTCGCTGTCCAGAGTCGCGTCAAGAAAGTAAAAGGACCAGTGTTGTGCCTTGTGGGTCCGCCAGGTGTTGGTAAGACTTCATTAGGTCGTTCTATCGCTAGGGCTACTGGCAGGAAATACGTGAGAATGGCATTGGGTGGTGTTCGTGATGAATCTGAAATCAGAGGTCATAGAAGGACTTATATCGGTGCAATGCCAGGAAAAATCATCCAGAAACTTTCCAAGGTTGGGGTGAAGAATCCTCTTTTTCTGTTGGATGAAATCGACAAGATGGGAGTCGACTGAGAGGCGATCCTGCTTCGGCTCTGTTAGAGGTCTTAGAC
>JBECKS010000141.1:0-2652 GCA_040235395.1 Pseudomonadales bacterium
GGTCAGGATTATGGTCCGGAATTCCTCCGGCAAGCATGTAGGCATCGCCAATAGTTTTAATTTTTTCTAGCCCATATTTTGCTGCAATTTTGTCAAACTTTGAAAAGACATCATTCAGTATGGTGACTAATTTTTTGGGGGGAATCCTTGATGATATTTCAGTAAACCCAACGATATCAGCAAATAGAACGCTGACGTTCTCAAAACCATCTGCGATAACATCGGGACTTTGTTTTAAACGATTGGCGATGGATTGAGGGAGAATATTAAGGAGAAGATTTTCAGAACGATTGTATTCATCGAGAATGATACCTTCTGCTTTATCCACTTCTCGATAAAGGATATAGACAGAAATGAATAGCATGAAAAAGAAAGCTGAAATATTAGAGAGGTAGTGAGAATAAAACTCAGACTGCTCCATATCTGAAATTGACACAATTGGGGTCACGAAGAGTGTGACATATATATAGAACAATAAGGATGCCATACCAAATAGGAACGCAGCCTTAATTCTGTTCTATCAAATATAATCATCCCGAGTGGTGCAACGATCCAGAAAAGATTCTGATGCCCCAGGTTAGTACCAAATATCATGGAAGTTACCAAGCCATGAAATAAAGTCATGGAAAGAAACAAGCACTTTGCTAGATAGTGTTTTTTAAAATAATTAACTGTGAGGGTTCCCGCTAACAAGCCAATAGATAGCATGTTCTGTAATGAAAGTACTAGAGCGGCGCCACCTCCCTCCTTAATATACAGGGATAAATTTAGCAGGAAACCGGAGATGGCGAAAATCAGGCCTACGATGGCCATCTGATTAGTTAGTGTTATTCGGCGGTTAGAAAACTCATTTGGGCTATCGACGCCTAGATGAATGATTGACTCTATGAGCTTTAAAAATCTTTGAAACATCTACTGCTGCTTCTCTTGTTTTTAGCTACTTCCGTAAAGCAATGCAGTTTACGTGTCTATAACGGCATTGCAATTCACGATTTTTAATTTCGTCATATGGCTTTCATATTTTCCGCTAGTTTTAGGTCGATTCTTTAGTTTGTGGCTTGCACAACGATGAGATAAGCTTCTAAAGTTATTAAAATCCTTCAATGTTAGTCTCAAAGTCCTCTTCGTTTACTGATTTTAAAATCAGCCCTGTCTGTTTTATGGATGTTAGTCATGAACCTTTTTCAGAAAATTCAACGTCTTAGCGCTGCTGTGATTCAACTGCATACATTGAAGGCGGAATATCATGATTTGTCGGGCAAAACGATTCTGGTAACCGGTGCGGCACGAGGGATTGGTAGTGAGGTTGTACGTTGTTTGGCTCAGTGGAATGCTCATGTGTTGCTGGCTTGTAGGTCCGAAGCGCAAGGTGAAAAGCTTCGTCAGGAGCTTGTGGCTGCTTATCCCGAGGCGCGCATTACGGTGATTTCAGGGGTAGACACCTCTGATCTGGAAGCAATAAAACAGGCTGAAGCAAACATTAAGCAGGTTTTGAAAGAAAGCAGCCTTGATGGGCTGATATTAAACGCAGGAATTGCAGGCGGCCCTTGTGGCAAAAGTAAGCAGGGTTATGAATTGAATGTGGCCACCAATGTGCTTGGTCATCATCTGCTTGCCATGTTGTTGCTCGACAAACTGTCTGAATCGCCTGCATCAAGGATCATTTATGTCACAGGTGACATCTATGTTTTTGCCAGGAGTTGTAGTCTGGATTTCACTTACCCTGATAAGGCCGCAAACTATGCTTATGCGCGTTCCAAACTGGGCGTATCGTGGAATGCAATCAGTATGCAATCCCATCTTGAATCCTTAAAGCTTCCTGTAAAAGCTATTGCCGTGCATCCAGGTGTAGTGAGTAGTGAACTGGTGGAAGGTTGGGACACGATAAAAAAACGTTTGATGATTACACCTGAGCAAAGTGCCCAGGCAATTATGTATGCCCTAACGGATGAAACTGTGCAGGGTGGGGATTACATACACAATGTAAAAGGAAAAATGCAATTGCCAGCAAACGATCCTGCTTTGCAGCAGGATAAAAGAATAGCCTTCTGGAAGCAGTGTAACGATGCCTGTTCGCCTTATTTAGCTTGAAACCCTAGCTGAAATTCTGGGAAGAATATTGGAAAGCTGATTCTTCTTATTTAAAAAGATTTTTATAAACCAAATTTTCTACAATATTCTTGAAAATATTTTCTGTCTCTTGTGGCATCGAGACCATAATCCTCAAGGAAATAAACATGTTTTCCATGTTTATCTTTTTTGTTGCTGTTTGCATGATCAAGCAGCTGCTGACTGGTATTCCCATCTTGAGGAATGTCGAGGAAATCAAGAATACCTGAAACGGTTTCCAGTGGTTTATTGATGAAATCCTGATAATTGACATCAAAAAACTGTGAAGTTTTTTCACTGAGTCTTTCTCTGTCTCTTACAATCTTGTTCAGGTTCTTGCTCCAGAACTCCAGTTGTTCCTTGCCTATGGACTTAGTATTGATTTCATCTGAAAAAGTGGAACGTAAGTGCCAGGCAAAGCTACATGAAGAACCCATCACTTCCATAGGGTCGCGATGGGTCTGGATAATCTGAGCATCAGGATACACAGCAAAGAGCTCATCAATGGCATCAATATGAAAAGGCGTTTTAAATAACCAACGT
>JBECKS010000174.1:0-3823 GCA_040235395.1 Pseudomonadales bacterium
CTTCAGGAGCGTTGGCGCATTTAACGATAAAAATAATCTCGATGAGTTCCTGATTGCATGCGAAGCGGATGCACGGGGTCGTTTGGGTCTGGAAAATCGTGAATACCCACAAACGCATTATTTGAAAAGCATGTTTTCAGCTGCCCTTCAAATACGGAGTGAGCAAGTGAATGCTGGAAAATATGCAGGCAAGGCTTTCGGAGAACAACTGGATGCCCTACGTATTACAGCAATCAAAGAAGCAAAAGACATTTTTATGGCAGAAAACCAATGACTCAATCAAAAACCATGGTGATTACCGGAGGCGCCTTACGCATTGGCAAAGCACTGGTGCTGGCATTTCATGAACATGGCTTCACCATCTGCTTTCAGTACCGACATTCTGAAAAAGAAGCTCATGACTTGTGCGAATTATTGAATAGCAAAAGAAACAACTCTGCTTTCGCTTTTCAATGCCATCTGGATCAACAGGATTCACTTAATCAATTTATTCAAAGTATCCACAAACAGTGTAATTCCATCGACCTGCTAATCAATAATGCTTCGGACTTCTATCCCACTCCTATTAACACAGCAAATGAAAAAGACTGGTATGCCTTAATGGATAGCAACCTGAAAGCGCCCTTCTTTTTAGCGCAGGCCTTTGCAGAAAAACTAAAAGCGCAAAAAGGCAACATCATTAACCTCGTGGATATTTACGGTGAAAAACCATTGCAACAACACAGTATCTACTCCGCATCAAAGGCAGGCTTGATTATGCTAACAAAAAGCCTGGCACTGGAACTCGCACCTGAAATTCGTGTAAATGGAATTGCCCCCGGCGCTATTCTCTGGCCAGAAAAGGGGCAGGAGAACCAAAAAGAAATTATTGAAAAAGTAGCCTTGCAACGACAAGGCAACGAAAAGGATATTGTGGATGCCGCGCTTTATTTACATTCAGCCGACTACGTCACCGGGCAGATTATTCAAGTAGACGGCGGTCGTTCACTCAATATGTGATTTTTGTTTTACCCTTAATCAGAAAAACGCGGGTAATTTTTTTCCTTTCTCCAGCTTTCAAGATAGGCAGTGCTATCTGTATTCCATGGGTGGAAGCTGGGTTTGAAATAACTAAAAAAATATTGACGAGCAAATACAAACAGCTCTTTATACATCTTGGGATTTTTTGAACCGATTTCTTTAATCGTCACGGGTGTTTCATTAACTTCACGCTTACGAAACCCTGAAATCAACTTAAAAGTCACGCCATAAAAAAAGAAAGGCTCCAGACACATAATCACCAATATGGCAAACATACGCGAAAAGTAACCACCACCAACCGAGCTATGCAAATCAAAGGCAACTGATTTGTGTTCAAGCTCTTCAGCAGCATGCCAGCGCCAGAATTCCGCAGCTTTTGGGTGAGAACCTTCAAGAAGTTTGGGGTAACGCATTTCAACTTCACCACCAAGTGCTGTGATATGTTCGATAAAAACAGTCACAGCAAGTGCAGTTTTTTTTGAACAATATTTCTCGATAAATTCAAAAAACCTACGCGTCTTTTCTTCAACGGCGTCTAGATCGTAGCCTTGTGCTTTTAATTTTTGATTGAATTCATCGTGTTTTTTTGAATGAACTGCCTCTTGATGAATAAAAGCCTTGATATCCTTCTTTAGCTTGGTATCCGTCACCTCATTTTTATAAGCCTGAACACTACGAATAAAAAATTTCTCTCCTTCAGGAATCACCATTGAAAACATGCTTAATGCAAAGGTGGCGCCCGGGTTTCCAACCGTCCAGTAATGATTGAGGTCGTGAAAATCACCAAAGTCAGGGTTGGTGACAATGAGCTCTACTTTCGAATGACTTGGTGACGAGGTTTCCATAGCTAGTCTCCCCAAAATAATCGATTTTTAATTATTACCCGATTAGAAATAAAGTGCAGGTAGAACTGATAAAGGGTTCAATAAACTATACCAATTGCACCTGCCAAATCTTCTGCGCTTTCATTTTTTCCTTCGATGCTTCCCACAAGGCTCGTATTGTCTTTCCTGTAAGCGGGTCAACAAAATCTGGCTCAAGATCCTTCATAGGCAATAACACATAGGCATTCTCATACACTTCATAACGAGGAAGTTTTATGCCAGAAAACTCACCACAAGCATCACCATAAAAAATCACATCAATATCGATGACACGTGATGAAAACTTCGGCCCTGTTCTTTCTCTACCCAATTGATCTTCAATAAGCTTTAACTGCTTAACTAAAGAAAGTAATTCCATATCACTTTCAATGCGCACCACCAGATTCAGGAAATTATCACCCTTGAAACCAACAGCCTCGCTTTCATAAACAGGAGACGCTTCAAGGGAGAAAAAAGTTGAGCGTAGAATTTCAAGAGCGCGTTGTATGTGATTACGCGCATCAATATTACTTCCTAAACTCAGAAAAATGGTTTTCATAAGCCTTTTTACTACAAAAAACTTTTACGGATTTTGACTCCGCTCAATTATCACCCCAACATCCTTCGAACCGCGCACTGCGCCAGGTTTGCTTAAACGCAATCGAAGCCAGGGTACATTGAATTCTGTTAATACAATCTCAGCTATCTGTTCTGCCATGGTTTCAATCAATTGAAACTCACTCGCTTCAATAAAAGCAATCAGTCGTTTGGCAATGGTTTTATAATCCAGCGCCTGATCGATATGATCCGTTGCCGCAGCCGCTTTCACATCGGTTTGCATTTCCAGATCCAGACTCACAATCTGTTTGATTTTTCGTTCCCAATCAAAAATACCAATAACGGTTTCCACTTCCAGTTCTTTTAAATAAACAATATCCACTTGTTCTTCCCTATTTGTTTTCAGTCTATTGAACATGGATGGCACAGAAGGGTCAAGGCAAGTAGAATCAGCTAAATTCCGGAGAGACCTCTATGGCTATCACCATTGCATTGATTATTGCTTCCTACTTACTTGGCTCTATCTGCACTGCCATCCTTGTTTGCAAAGCCTTGGGATTCCCTGACCCACGCTCTGAGGGCTCAAGCAACCCTGGCACTACTAATGTATTACGCATTGCTGGAAAAGGTCCTGCAGCACTCACTTTGCTTGGCGATATACTCAAGTGTGTTATTCCTGTGCTCATCGGTCACCAACTGAATCTACCCTGGTTAGTACTGGGTTTTGTTGGTCTTGCTGCATTCATGGGGCATTTATTCCCAATCTTTTTTGGTTTTCAAGGTGGTAAAGGTGTCGCCACTGCCTTTGGTTTTGCGCTGGCTCTTGATTGGCGTTTTGGACTTGCCTGTGTTGCGTGCTGGGTAAGTATTGCTGTCGTTACCCGCTATTCATCACTTGCTGCATTAATCACCTGGATACTAGCGCCCTTCCTTGCATGGTATCTGGTGTCACCACAACTGGTGTTTAGCCTTGCGCCCATGAGTGTGATGATTGTTTATCGTCACAAGGAAAATATTCGCAAGTTGAGGGATGGAACGGAGAGTAAGATTGGCAAGAAGAAGGAAGATGTTGAGTCGGAGTGACTCTGAAAATTGATTCGTATTATTGCTTTTCTATCATTCCGAACCTGCGTGAGGCATCTCGTCTTTAATTACATCCGTTTTCGCCTTTTATAGGCGACTTCCTTTCTTTTGAAAGAAAGGAAGCAAAGAAACTTCTCACCGACCCTGAAGGTCGCTTCGCGACTGCCTTCGCCTTGCTTGAAAAAACCTGGGCCGCGCTAGAACCGCTCCCAATGGTCGCTTTCTGGCTAGCGCTTATGCCCATTTTTTCTTCGCAAGTCTCAGCTCCAGAAACGGTGAAGGTGTTAACACTCATACAT
>JBECKS010000179.1:0-6764 GCA_040235395.1 Pseudomonadales bacterium
CTTCGCGTTTCCTGAAAGAGATTCCCAAAAACCTGATTCAGGAAGTGCGTATCAAGGCAACAGTGAGCAGGCCCGGTATTGTCAGTTCACCCAGCATGGGCGAAACACTCAACGAGGTAGGTTTTTCACTGGGCGATCAAGTGCTGCATCCGAAGTTTGGTGAAGGCACGATTCTGAATTGCGAAGGTTCAGGTGCGAACGCGCGTTTGCAAGTAAACTTTTTAGACGCGGGTTCGAAGTGGTTGGTGGTGCAATATGCACGACTAGAAAAAATTTAATCCTTCCTAGCTGCGTTGTTTATACAAGGCAAAAAATTTTAAATTAGAAAGTAGAAACATAATTCAAAGGAGAAGGACATGAAACGACGTGAGTTTGTTACCGCACTAGGTTTAGGAACAGCTGGCGCTGCGCTGGTAGGTTGTAATCAGTCTACCAAGGATTGTGATACGGCTGCAGGAGCAGGTAACAAAGCGCAACAGAAATTTCATTTCAAACTTGTTACTTCATGGCCAAAGAATTTTCCAGGCTTAGGCATGGCACCTGAACACCTTGCAAAAACCGTTAAGGAAATGAGTAAGGGGCGTCTGGAAATAAAAGTTTATGGTGCAGGTGAACTGGTTCCCGCCTTTGAAGTGTTTGATGCTGTTTCAAATGGCACTGCTGATATGGGGCATGCAGGTTCTTACTACTGGGCAGGTAAAACAGCTGCCTCACAATTTTTTACCGCGGTACCTTTTGGTTTGTCAGCACAGGAAATTAATTCCTGGATTCAATACGGTGGTGGTCAACAACTGTGGGAAGAACTTTACGCACCCTTTAATTTAATTCCGCGACAAGGTGGAAACACAGGCGTACAAATGGCGGGTTGGTTCAACAAGGAAATAAAATCCCTTGCTGATATCAAGGGATTGAAAATGCGTATTCCTGGATTAGGTGGGCGCGTTTTTGAAAAGGCAGGCGGCGTGCCAGTGACTTTACCTGGCGGTGAATTGTATACCTCCATGCAAACCGGTGTGATTGATGCAACGGAATGGGTTGGGCCTTATAACGATATGGCTTTTGGTTTTCATGAAGTTGCAAAATATTATTATTACCCGGGCTGGCATGAACCCGGTGCCATGCTGGAATTCACCATTAATAAAGACAAATACAATAGCCTACCTGACGATTTGAAAAAAATTCTCGACATTGCCTGCTTGGAAGCAAATCAGAACATGCTCAATGAATACACGGCAAAAAATAATCAGGCACTTAAATCGCTTGTAGAAGAACACAATGTGCAACTCAGGAAACTTCCTGATGATGTGTTGAAAAAACTTAAGGACATTTCTGAAGAGGTAGTGAAAGAACAGGCACAGGAAAATGAATTGAGCCAACGTATTTATAAGTCAGTTGTAGATTTCAGGAAGCAGGTGAGGAATTATCATTTAATTTCGGAGTTGGCGTATTATCAGGCGAGGGAATTATAGTTTTGAAATATTCCCGCTTAAGCGGGAATATTTTCTGGTTAACTGAATATCTTTTTACTTCTCATTATCTTTTTCTGTCATATATCCTTTTTCGCCTTTTATAGGCGACTCACTTTTTGTGGCAACAAAAAGTAAGCAAAAAATGCCTGCCCCGCGAAAGTTCTAATCCTTCATCACTGGACACCCAGAATCGTTCCCGACGATGCTGGGCTCAAATTTCATCCTTGAAATTTGCCCCTGATGTTTGCAGGCGTTCTTCAGGGAACTTTCAAGGGGCGCTAGGTTTCTTCGATAACCATCTTGGTAATTCAAAAATCTTTCTTAGTTACTTGGTGTTTGAGCATTAACCCCCCTCCGCTTGTGAGCGCCCAAGTCATGCGAGAAAAAGTCTGGTGGATTTTCATGGATAGAAAATCCAGCCAAGTCGCTGCCTGGAGCAGCGTTTGGCGACTAGAACTTTTTCAAATGACGCAGGGAGAAAGCGAGCGCGCGGAGAGTGCGGGTGCAGGGCCGGCTAAGGAGGCCCTGCGTAAAAAGGGAAAAGCGTGACTGAAGTTTGAATAGACTTTGACTCAAAAAAGCACGGAAAAAGTGAGTCGCCTATAAAAGGCGAAACCAAATCTTGTTAAAAAAGATTAGATTCCTCCTCGTTATCACTCGTTCGGAATGACAGAACTAAATTCCCGCCTCGCGGGAATGCCATCCCTATGCCACATCCCCATAAAACTGCTTCACCCCCAACCAACGATTCAAAAACAAAGGAACTTTTTCAGGCTCATTCGCAAGAATCTCAACAGCCAACTCGCGCGCCTGTTCAAGCAAATCCGCATCACGCAATAAATCCGCCACTTTAAACAAAGCCATACCCGCTTGCCGCGTACCCATCACTTCACCGGGGCCGCGAATTTCCAAATCCTTTTCTGCAATCACAAAACCATCATTACTGTCACGCATCACACCTAAACGCTGTTTAGCAAGTTGCCCCAAAGGCGATTCATATAAAAGTACGCAGAAACTTTCTTTGGCACCTCTGCCCACTCGCCCACGTAACTGATGCAACTGTGCCAAACCTAAACGTTCAGGATTTTCAATCACCATGATGTTGGCATTAGGAATATCAACACCCACTTCAATCACGGTGGTGGCTACCAATACATCAACCGCACCTTTACGAAAGGCATCGATCACCGCAGATTTTTCTTCGTTTTTTAAACGTCCATGAATCAAAGCCAGTTTCTGTTGAGGCAATTGTTGTTGCAGTTGCTGAAATAATTCTTCAGCCGCTTTGGCTTCAAGGCTTTCTGATTCTTCAATAAGCGTGCACACCCAATAGGCTTGCGCACCCTCCTTGCAATTTGCGCTGACACGCTCTATCACTTCCTTACGTCGTGCATTATCAATCAGCACAGTTTTAACGGGGGTGCGCCCTGGGGGTAATTCATCAATGACACTGAAATCCAGATCGCCATAAATAGTCATGGCTAAGGTACGTGGAATCGGTGTAGCCGTCATGATGAGTTGATGTGGTGTTATGTCTTTTGCTTTTTCATTAAGTGCGAGACGTTGATGTACGCCGAAACGATGCTGTTCATCAATAATCACTAAACCCAACTTGTTAAAATTCACGTCTTTTTGAAACAGCGCATGGGTGCCAATCACCATGCAGGGCTTGTCAGACGCAATGCGTTCCAGAAGTTCACTGCGCTGTTTCTTTCCCTGTTTTCCCAACACGCTGATAACCTCTATACCAAAGGCTTCAAACCACGTTGAAAAATTCTGTGCATGTTGTTCGGCAAGAATTTCTGTAGGCACCATCAAGGCAACCTGCTGATCTTGTTGCAGGACTTGTAAGGCAATGCTTGCTGCTACTAAGGTTTTTCCTGAGCCCACATCGCCTTGTATCAAGCGGCGCATTGCCTGCTGTGTAGACATGGCTTCACTGACTTCCTGAATCACTTTCTGTTGTGCATGAGTGAGCGAAAAAGGTAGCTGCTTTACAAAATTCTCGTGTAATTTTTTATCAAACTGAAGCGGCAATGCCTGATTGTTGTTGGGCAACTTTTTTGTTTGCGCACTCAAGCTGTGTGCAACCAGTTCTTCCAATGCGAGCTGTTTTTGAAAAGGATGCATGCCTTCGCTTAATAAGCTAGCAGCATCCCAGGATTGTGGACGATGTATCGTGCGCAACATCTGGTTTAAGGAAACCTGCTCCTTACTTTTGAAAAACACATTGGGCAGTAAAGAATATTGCGGAAATTTATCTAATGTTTTCAATGCCTGTTCGATAAGTACCGAAATGCGTTTACTGCTTAGTCCTTCACAAGAAGGGTAAACCGGTGTGAGATTGCTTTCTAATGGCGGCGCATTTTCGACATCGGAATAGATACGATATTCCGGATGATAAAATTCCAGCCCTTGCGAACCCAAACGTGGCTCACCAATCACACGAATGAAGCGCGCATTGGCTAACTGGTTTGCCTGACTTTTATTGAAATGAAATAGCCGCATGAAACACACACCGCTGTCATCTCGTAAACCAATGGAAAGGCTGCGGCGCTTTCCGTAAAGCAAGTTGGAGGAAATGATTTCTGCATCAACAACCGCGAGTTGTTTTAAACGCAATTGACGAATAGGCGTGATGCGTGTGCGATCTTCAAAACGAAAGGGAAAGTGAAAAAGTAAATCTTCGAAGCTATTGATGTTTAAACGAGCAAGGGTTTCTTCAAGCTTTTGCCCTACGCCTTTTAAGTCCTGTAAGACAGGTGCCCGGTCCATGCTGCTTTTTATTTATTTACCTATTTACCTATTCACTCATTCACTTATTTGCTTACCACCATAATGCCATCCATTTCTATGGCAGCATCTTTTGGCAAACTGGCGACACCGATAGCAGCACGTGCGGGATAAGGTTTGCTGAAATAACGCGCCATGATTTCATTGACCGTGGCAAAATGAGAAAGATCAGTAAGAAAAATATTGAGCTTCACGATGTCTTGCAAACTGCCACCAGCGGCATCACACACAGCGCTTAAGTTATCAAACACACGTTCAACCTGTTTGCTAAAGTCACCTTCAACTAACTGCATGGTTTCTGGCACCAAAGGAATCTGCCCAGAAAGATAAACCGTATCGCCAATCTTCACCGCTTGCGAATAGGTGCCAATAGCTTCAGGTGCCTGGTCGGTTTGTACAATGGATTTGTTCATAACAATGTCCTGTTTAAGAATTCGTTTCTTTAGAACTTAATTAAATGCGCGTAAGTTTAGTAACCTGTTTAACAGCGCGAAGTTTTTTCATGATGTTGGCAAGATGCACACGGTCACTCACTGACATTACAATCTTGATGGTGCCCACAGTAGCATCTTTCTCATCCAGATGAATCGCATCGATGTTGGCATCTTCCTGAGTGATGATGTTTGCCATGGTAGCAATAAGCCCGCGATGGTTTTCCACTTCCAGTTTAAGTTCAGCAGTGAACTCGCCTTCCACATCTTTTGCCCAGGTCAGGTCAAGATATTTTTCCGGGTGTTTATCAATGTCGATGATGTTGTTGCAATTGCTTTGATGAATCACGATGCCTTTACCAGAACTCATGTGACCCACAATCTGCTCACCCGGAATCGGCCGGCAACATTTAGCAAAATGTACCACCATGCCTTCTGTTCCTCGAATAGCTAGTGGTGCTTCGTTGATATCATCTTGTGCATTGTCTTCATCAGGTAATAAACGTCTTGCAATAATGGCCGGCACATAATTACCCAAGCCAATATTTTCCAGCAGCTCATCAAGCTCTTTATAACCTGATTGTTGTAAGACCTGTTGAATACTTTCTTCAGGAATTTCTTCAAGGGTATGGGAAAGTGTTGCCAAGGCTTTTTGCAATAAACGTTTACCTAAATCACGAGACTCAGACGCTTTCTGATGTTTCAGGTAATGACGAATGTTGGTACGCGCTTTTACCGTTCGAACAAAATCCAGCCAGGTTGGGTTGGGGCTTGAACCAGGCGCCGTAATAATTTCTATGGTCTGACCGTTTTCAAGTTTTACATTGAGCGGTGCGTAACGTTGATCAATGCGTGCTGCAACACAGGCGTTACCCACATCGGTGTGAATTGCGTAAGCAAAATCGATGGGCGTTGAATCAGTAGGCAATGAAATAATATTTCCCTTAGGCGTAAACAGATAAACTTCGTCAGGAAACAAATCGATTTTTACGCTTTCAATAAATTCCATGGAGTTACCAGCATTCTGCTGCATCTCCAGCAAACCTTTCATCCACTCGCGCGCACGCGCTTGGGAAACAACGCCGCGCTGGAAGGTCTTGCCTGCTTTTTCTTCTCCGGTTTTATATAGCCAATGCGCAGCAATACCATTGTTTGCCATGTCTTCCATTTCAAAAGTTCTAATCTGGATTTCGATGGGCAAGCCGTTCATGCCTTTTAAGGTGGTGTGCAAGGATTGATAACCATTGGCTTTGGGAATAGCGATGTAATCCTTGAAGCGCCCGGGCAAAGGCGCGTAAAGATTATGCATGGTGCCCAGTGCGCGATAACACTCATCCACAGTGGACACAAGAATACGAAAACCATAAACATCCATGATTTCTGCAAAGGGTTTGCGATTAACACGCATTTTGTTGTAAATACTGTAAAGGTGTTTTTCACGTCCAATGATTTCACCTTTTATTCCCGCTTCTTCCAAACCTTGCTTGATGGAGGTCTGGATTTTTTCCAACATGCCTTTGCGATTTCCGCGCGCGCTCATCACTGCGCGCTCAATACGTCGTGAACGAAGTGGATACAACGCGTTAAAACCTAGATCCTCAAACTCCATACGCATGTTGTTCATGCCAAGACGATTGGCGATGGGCGCGTAAATTTCCAGTGTTTCCTTGGCGATGCGTCGACGTTTCTCTGGTTGTAATACCGTGAGTGTGCGCATGTTGTGTAAACGATCAGCAAGCTTCACCAGAATCACACGAATGTCTTCGGTCATGGCGAGCATCATTTTGCGAAAGTTTTCTGCCTGTTCCTGTTGACGCGTTTCAAATTTTATTTGTGAAATCTTGCTCAAGCCATCAACGAGTTCGGCAACAGTCTGCCCAAAACGATTGGCAATAAATTCCTTGCTCACATCGGTATCTTCAATCACATCATGTAAGAGTGCCGCCATTAAACTCTGATGATCCATATGCATGTCAGCAAGAATATAAGCAACAGCGAGTGGATGGGTAATGTAGGGTTCACCGCTACGACGATACTGACCCTCATGTGCTTTACGCGCACAGTTATAGGC
>JBECKS010000284.1:0-2496 GCA_040235395.1 Pseudomonadales bacterium
GTGGTATCCGTTCCTGACCAAGGACAACGACTTCATCGAACAGCCATACATGCCTGAGGATGGCTACCACCTGTCCAAGGACCTCGCTGATCAGGCCATCGAGATGCTCCGCAATAAGAACGCCTCCAACCCGTCCAGGCCCTTCTTCATGTGGTTCAATCCCGGCGCCAACCATGCGCCGCACCAGGTGCCCAAGGAATGGATAGCGAAATACAAGGGCAAATTCGATGACGGATACGATGCCTACCGCGTATGGGCAACCAAGCGCATGAAGGAGAAAGGCATCATTCCCGAAAATACCGTCAACACCGCCGTCAATCCTCTTCCGAAAGACGTGGCCAACCCGTTGGATTACGTACGTCCCTGGGATTCCCTGAACGACAAAGAAAAGAAGCTCTTCAACCGCATGGCAGAGGTCTTTGCCGCCTATTCCTCCTACACGGACCATCAGATCGGTCGTGTCATCGACTACCTGAAGGAAACAGGCCAGTACGAAAACACCCTCATCCTCTACGCTGCCGACAACGGTACCTCCGGAGAGGGCTCGCCCAATGGTTCGGTGAACGAGAACAAGTTTTTCAATAGTTTTCCGGACAGTCTCGAAGATAACATGAAGCTCATCGACAAGCTGGGCGGCCCCGACACCTACGAACACTTTCCCACCGGCTGGGCTGCGGCCTTCTCAGCCCCGTACAAATTCTTCAAGCGCTACTCAGAGTACGAGGGGGGTACCGCGGATCCGCTGGTTATCAGTTGGCCCAAGGGCATCAAGGCACGCGGCGAGCTGCGCCACCAGTACCACCATTCAACGGATATCGTGCCGACCTTGCTCGAAATCACCGGTCTCAAAATGCCTGATTTCAATAACGGCGTGAAGCAGTACCCGCTCTACGGTGTTTCCATGGCCTACACGTTTGACGCCAAGCCGGACGACCCGACGAAAAAACATGTCCAGATCTACGAGATGTTCGGCACGCGGGGTATCTGGAAGGACGGCTGGCAAGCGTCCTCCGTGCACGTACCGCTGGGCGGTAAGGGCCACTTCGACAAGGACGAATGGGAGCTCTACAACATGGAGGAGGACCGCTCGCAGTCCAACAACCTCGCCGCGAAGTACCCGGAGAAGCTGAAGGAGCTCAAAGACATCTGGATGCAACAGGCGAAAGAGAACAACGTGCTGCCACTGGACGATCGCCTTGCTGTAGAAATCATTACAACCCCGCGCCCCACCGGGGAACCTCCCCGCGACACCTACAAATATTACCCGGATACGGAGCCTGTACCGGAAGGCGTGGCGGTCAACGTGCGCGGTCGTTCGTACAAGATCCTTGCTAACGTCGAGATCACCGACAAGACCGAAGGCGTGATCTTCGCTATGGGCTCACGCTTTGGCGGCCATGCGCTGTTCATAAAGGACAAGAAGCTCTACTACGTGTACAACTTCCTCGGCATCAAGCCCGAGCAGGTGTTCGAGTCCGACGTGACACTGAAGCCCGGCAAATACACCTTTGGCATGGAGTTCGAGAAGACGGGCAAGGGCGAGCATGGCGAGTCCCTGGGTGAGACCAAGCTCTATATCGATGACAAGGTGGTGGCGTCCGGTAAGATGCGCACCCAGCCGGGCAAGTTCAGCTTCTCCGGTGAAGGCCTCTGCGTAGGATACGACAGCGAAGATGCGGTGAGTACGCTGTACAAGGCTCCGGGCAAGTTCACCGGCGGTAAGATCCAGGGCGTAGCGGTAACGGTCAAGGGCGAGCCCTACGTGAACATCGAAGCCGAAGCCAAGCGCCTGATGATGACATGGTGATCTAACCGCAACCAAAGCAGATTAGCCACCCTTTCGGGGGTGGCTTGCGAACGGCGAGATCAAGCTCGATGGTGATCCGAAGAAGTTCGAAGAGTTCGTCAGTCTGCTGGGCACCTTCGACCCCTGGTACCAGGTGGTGTTGCCGATGGGTACAAAGCAGGAAAGATCGAGACCGGCGTCCACGGGCGCCGGTCTTCCGGTTTTGATGACAAGAGAACTGACCATGAGGATCCGATCCTTTCGCATGACCGGGAAGCCGCAGAAGTACCGCATCCTTTCCACGATGTTGACGCTCACGCTTGGATTGTGGGTTGCGGCGGCCTGGGGCCAGGAGCCGGCCGGCAGTGGCGGCGGGCAGGGCGATCTTGCAGAACTGGGCGCCAAGCTCAGCAATCCGCTATCCGACGTCTGGGCGCTGTTCACCGAGTTCGATGTCAACTGGAGCGAGGGCGACATCAGCGACGGGGAACACAAGATTGGCGGCGACATGCTGTTTCAACCGGTTCTGCCGTTCAAGCTCACCAACGACTGGAAGCTGATTACCCGGCCCATCGTGCCGGTTATTTTCGGAGCCCCGGTTCCCGACGGCGTCAACGAATCCCAGGGCAGGGCCTCCTTCGACTACAAGAATGGTCTCGGCGATATCCAGGTCCCCTTGTTATTCTCGCCGGACCCGAAACCCGGCAGCC
>JBECKS010000273.1:0-1910 GCA_040235395.1 Pseudomonadales bacterium
ATGCGGGGTACGACGCGGACGGACACGGCCTGGGACAACGAGTCCTGGACTACGACGGGACCATCGCCATGAACCGGGCCAGGACGGACGGCTCGTCGGGGTTCATTCTCCGGAACTCGATGAACAACCAGGATCAGTTTGGGGTGATCTCCAAGCTGCGGAAGGAGTTTGAGGGCGGGATCACGGGGGAGGTGGGTGTGGATTGGCGGACCGCAAAGGTGGATCATTACCGGGAGGTCCGGGATCTCCTCGGCGGCAGCTATTACGAGGATTGCAGGTATGGCTGCCAATCGGCCTTCTGGACGGGGACGGAGATCCAGCGCAGGCTCGGCGACCGGATCGACTACAGTTTCGACAATAATATCGACTGGTTCGGAGCCTACGTGCAGGCCGAAAAGGCCAGCCAGGCCGGATCCCTCTACGGGATGTTCGGTTGGGCCATGAACGCCTACTCCTCCGAGAACCACTTCATTGCAGACCCTCTCGGCCACCCTCTTCGCATGGGGACCGGATGGCTGAATGGGTTTCAGGTCAAGGGAGGAGCGTCCAGGAACATCACCGAGGAGGTCTCGCTCTTCGCCAACGCAGGGTTCGTCTCCAAGGTTCCGGTTCTGGACGGGACCATGAATGACCAGGAGGGCATTCCGAATCCGGATCCCCAGAACGAGAAGTTCCTCTCCTTCGAAGGGGGAATGAACTTTCTTTCGCAGGATCGTTCTCTGACCTTCGATGTCAGCTTCTATCACACTACGTGGAGGGACAGAGTATGGAACCTCCTCGTCACCGACCTGGTGGCGGAGGACAGGGACGGGCTGGTCACGCTCCTGGGCCTGGATGAACGCCATATGGGGATCGAGGCTCAAGCGGCGTACCAGCCGAACGACCTGCTTCGGTTCGACGCCGCGGCCTCCTTCGGAAACTGGAGCTACCTGGGCGATGTGACCGGAGAGTACAACCTGGGAGGGGCCCTCGAGACAGAGACGCTATACCTGGAGGATCTCAAAGTCGCCGACGCGCCTCAGTCTCAGCTGGCGTACGCCGTTTCCCTCTTTCCCGTCCCCGGGTTCTACACCAGGCTCCAGGGGCGAACGTACTGGAATTACTACGCCCAATTCAGCCCTGAGGATCGGGACAATCCGGAGGAGGCCGGGATCCAGTCCTGGAAGGTCCCTGGGTATTCCGTATTCGACATTCACGCCTCCTACCGCCTGGGTGATCTGATTCAGGCATGGAAGGGGGGCGACCTTCGCCTGTTCGTCAACGTATTCAACGTGTTCGACGAGGTGTATATCTCCGACGCCGTGGACAACTCCCCGTACAACGGCTTCGACTTCGACCACGACGCCGACGATGCAGAGGTGTACCTGGGCCTGCCCCGGACCATCAACCTGGGCTTCGAGGTCCGCTTCTGAGGGACGGGATCCGGGGGTTCTCCCCTCCGGACGGTGGAAAGGGGACCCCACTGCCCTCTCCGGGGGGTGGGGTTCCTTTCTCGGGATCCCCGGGGAGTCCGGCCAGGGTGCTGGCGGCACGGCAAAGGGGGTCGCCGGGAGGCAGACATTGGGCGCACCCGTTGCCAATCGTGGCGAAAACCCTTCTTTTGCATGTCTTGTGTTGGAGGAGCCCGGTCCCGGAAGACGAGTCCGGGGCAGCGTGATTGTAACCCAGGAGTATCCGCCCGGTATGGGAAAAGACGCCATAGAGGTCGAGGGGACCGTCAGCGAGGTCCTCCCGAACGCCACCTTCAAGGTAGAGTTGGAGAACGGTCACGAGGTGCTGGCCTATCTCTCCGGGAAGATGCGGAAGTTCTACATCCGGGTACTCGAAGGCGACCGCGTGAAGGTGGAAATGTCCCCCTACGACCTGACCCGGGGACGCATCACCTACCGATACAAGTAACCGTCCGGACA
>JBECKS010000005.1:0-8070 GCA_040235395.1 Pseudomonadales bacterium
AAAAAGGGGTTTAAGCGCTAGCCAGAAAGCGACCATAGGGAGCGGTTCTAGCGCGGCCCATGTTTTTTCAAGCAAGGTGAAGGCAGTCGCGAAGCGACCTTCAGGGTCGGTGAGAAGTTTCTTTGCTTCCTTTCTTTTGAAAGAAAGGAAGTCGCCTATAAAAGGCGAAACTAATTCTTATTAAGAATAAAAAAATAAATACGTTGGTAATAACTTTATTTCGTCATTCCCGCGAAGAGCCTGCCCCTGGCTTGAACAGGGGTGGGAATCCAGTTCTGTCATTCCGAACGAGACATAGTAGAGGACGCCTACATGGATGTAGGCGGTAGAGTAACGCAGGAGCAGTTACCGAGGAATCTCATATTTTAAAACCAGATTTCTCGCATTCGCTCGAAATGACAGCTTTAGCTCCCAAACCAATACCCGCCTCCCCTATTCGCATGAGAATGGTGCACTTCCCATAAAACTTGCTTACAATGACCGCCTTTGTCATTTCGTAGTACAGGAAAATATCAACGGTTAGCATGAAACTGGACTTTCAATCCGAGGATGTTCAATCCTTTAGCAAAATCATCGAAAACATTTACCAAGGGCCAATGGAAGAGACCCCTTGGGAAAGCTTTATGCTTGATCTCAGGGAACTCCTCGGAGCCCACATCGCTACCCTGATTCTTATACCCCCCAGTCAGGATGCCGAAGGCGTTATGCTCAATGTTGGTGGTGACCTGGAAAAACTGGAATCCTACAGCAAGAAACAATACGCCATTGATCCCTTCATTGATTTACCACCGGGTGAAGTGATTAGCCTTCGTGAATTTATTGATCCTAAAAAGCTGGTCGCTAGTGAGTTTTACCAGACAACCCTGGAACCTGCTGGCATTTACGACATTCTTGGTGCTGACCTTAATGTGCCTGATGAACTTTCAGTAAGATTGAGAATTTCCCGTTTCAAAGGCGCTAAACCATTTGGCGTCGAGCAGAAAAACCTCATCAAACAGCTACTTCCACATCTGGAACGTGCGCTAAGGATTCATGCACGACTAAACAAGGTTGAGTCAGAACGGGCACTCTACGCTGGCGCCATGGAACAACTTTCTGTAGGTAGCATCATTCTTGATGAAAAAGGATCAATCATTACCTGTAATTCATTAGCAAGGCAGCTAATTGATGCAAAAGATGGATTGATTAGTAGCAAGGGCTCCCTCCATCTTGCCAATCGAGAACAAACTAACGAATTACAGAAGCTCATTAGTTCGGTGCTTGAGATACAGAAGCGCAAGGAAAGTGGTTTTGTGGAAGCCATGCGCGCTACCAGACCATCTGGTTTAGCTGACCTTGGTCTTGTGGTTCGCCCTGTTCCCAAAAACCAGTACTCAGAAGGTAAATCTGTTCCCTCTGTAGCGATTTTTATTTCCGACCCAGAGCAGACTTCTGAAACACCCACTGAAATCATTACTCGTCTTTTTGGCGTTACACCTGCTGAAGCATCACTGGCCATGCTCTTGGTCAATGGTCTGACATTAGATGAAGCCGCACAGGTTCAAGGTGTTAGCCGAAACACAACTCGAACGCACTTGCGTTCCATTTTTGCCAAGACTGGCGTCAGTCGCCAAACCATGTTGGTCAGACTGATTCTAAAAAGCGTAGCACCTCTCGCCTAAAGCAATTAGCCTCCTGAATTTCTTGAGCTAAATCAGCTTTTTAACCTGAAATTAAAGCGCTTTCCTGCTTTCACTCATATGGGTGATGAAGGGCTATATACCCTATGACAAACTGCCCAAGCTATTAATTCAGGGTGTTATGAATCTCATATAAAGGAGCAGAAAGTCATGTCGAAACCCGTCCCTCACAAAATTGAAGCGGCGCAAATCGAAGCACGATATGCACGCGGATGGCATGTAATCGGAGCAAATAGCGATTACACCAACAAGCCTCAGATGTTGCATTATTTTGGTACAAAAATCGTAGTTTACCGAGGGGAAGACGGTGAACTGCATGCCCTTGATGCCTACTGCCCTCACATGGGTGCAGACCTGAGTCTGGGTTGTGTGGAAGGTAATTCCATTCGTTGCCCATTCCACTCATGGCGTTGGGGCCCTGATGGTGTTTGTAATGAGATTCCTTACGCGAAAAAAATCCCTGATAAAGCAGTCATCAAATCCTGGCCTACTACCGAAATAAATGGTCTGTCTTTCATCTGGAATGATCCTGAAGGTGGTGACCCGATTCCTGAACAATATCCAGAACGTATTGAAGATGCCTATTCAGATGAATGGAGTGATTGGGCAATCGAGCTCATTCAAATCAACACCAACTGTCGTGAGCTTGTTGATAACATGGCTGACATGGCGCACTTCGGCCCTGTTCACGGCGCGCCTGTTAAGGATTTTAAAAATATCGTCAAAGGTCACACTTATACGCAAATATTGAAAGCATCCAGTGAAGCCTTAGCTGAAGAAGGTGAACTAACTTCTGTTGCAACTTACGAAGGCCCTGCATACATGCACACTTATATGACCGGCATGATGCAAGGTGTTCCTGTTGAATCACGATTACTGGTAACTCACGTTCCAACTGGCACCGAATCTTTTGATTTACGTTTTGGCGTGATGGTTAAAAAATTCCCGGGTATGTCTGAAGCAGATTGCAAAGCGATGGTCGACGGTTATGTTGAATCAAGCCGCGTGTCTTTCTATCAAGACGTTGATATCTGGCACACAAAAACCCGCGTTGATAATCCTGTTCTCTGCGATGGAGATGGTCCTGTTAACAAACTTCGCCAGTGGTATCATCAGTTTTATGTAGACCGCAGCGAAGTGCCTTCCACATGGGATGAAGAAAAAGTCTACGAAGTAGGAAATCACTAAGACTAAAAAAAACAAAGCCCAAGTTTAGCTTGGGCTTTTTTCGTTCAGAATTATTAAAAATCTTATCAAGGAGAAATCATGAAGATTAAAAGTCTAGGCTACGTTGTTGTTCAAGCAGCCGAACTGGAAAAGTGGGAAGACTATGGTGTCAATGTGGTTGGCATGATGAAGTCTACTTCCATGCCAGACAATGGCTCGCTGTATCTGAAAATGGATCAACGCCCGTTTCGTTATCAAATTGTAAAAAGTGACTTCGATTGCCTATTATTTGCTGGTTGGGATTTAGGTTCAGAAGCAGCCTTCAATGATGGTTTAGCTGAACTCGATAGCAAAGGCATTACTTACGAAAAAATTACAGATGCTGATACGTTAGCTGCCAGAGCCGTTTCTGGTCTTGCAAGAATTGCTGATCCATCTGGTAACCGTTCTGAGCTTTACTGGACAACACAAAATGATGATGGTGTTGCTTTCTCTTCTCCTCTGGTTAAAAAATTCATCACCACAGCAGACGATGGCAGCGACATGGGCTTAGGTCATGTTGTGTTCCATGCGCCTACTGATTTCGAAGGTGTTCATGAATTCTATAAAACTGTTTTTGGTTTCAAGGATTCCGACATCACCAAACTTGGTCCTGATGGTGTTGCGGGTCAGATTTGTTTCATGCATTGCAACCCAAGACATCACAGTCTTGCCATATGGAACTGGGGAGCTCCAACACCTGAAACTGAATTCAAACCAAGCCCTGAATCCAAAGCACCAGGCTGTGTTCACTTAATGGCTGAAGTGGGCAGTCGTGAAGAAGTTGATGCATGCCTGAAGCGTGTTGAAGAAAGAGGCATCATGATTGTGTCTTCGCTTGGCGAACACATTAATGACGAAATGGTTTCTTTCTACATGTTAAGCCCAGGCATGTTTGCAATTGAATTTGGTCATCAAGGTATTCAATTGGGTGATGACTGGCAAACTACCCATAACACTGAAGCCTCAAAATGGGGTCATGAGTGGGCAGGTTAATTTTTTAAATACTAAAACTAAAAAAGGCGCTTAAGCGCCTTTTTTATTGTCTTAAATTTATTGCCTGAAACTTTTTGCTTTCTAAAAAGCACTCAACAATTTTTTATAAAATTAGCAATGTCATACATGGGCTGCTTCAGCATTGCCTTGGTATCAGTATCTGCATTAACTTTCTCCAAGGCCTTATCCATACATAGCAGCCATTGATCTCGTGCTTGCTCATTAATCGCATAAGGTTTATGCGGACTTGTTAAACAAATACTGCCGTATTTTTCCAGATAAAGATTTGGTCCACCCAGCCATCCTGAAAGATATTCAAAAAGTTTATTTTCAACAGATGACAGGGATTCCCCGTGCATAGCTCGAATGTCTTTTGCTTCAGGAAGCGTATCCATCACTTCATAAAAAGCTTTACACAGCTCCTTGATACCCTGCTCTCCACCTAAGCGGTAATAAGGCAGATGTGCTTCAGAACTGACTTTTTTGGATAAGGTTTCGCTCACAATGATCTCCAAGTTCTTACTGGCTTAAGTCTTGAAACCAGAATCTTAATACTAGGAAAGATTACCTTTAAAGTTTTGATACGTATCAAAACCACGACAAGCACTTCATTGTTTAATCATAACTCAGCAAGTAACACCATGAGAAGCCACGCAATGAGGAGCCTATAATGAGCGATATTGACGACCTACTTGACTACATCAAAAGTGAGTTACAGGAAATCTGGGAGTGTGTTGAACAGGCACGAGACGAAGCCAGAGTGCAAATGCATCTCGCAAAAGCTGAAACACAGAACGAATGGCAGAACCTTGAACCCAGATACAATGAGTTTGCACAGCAAATGAGAAAAGTTCGTGAAGAACTTGAGCGCGATGGCGAAGAGATTCTTGATGCAACCCGGGTGCTGGGCAAGGATTTACTAAATAGCTACGATCGAATTAAGGGCATTCTGGCTGCTTAATTATTTCTGTCATTCCGAACGCACAGCGGAGGAATCTGATTCTGTCATTCCAGAATTTGCGTAGCAAATGTCTGGAATCCATACCTTTAAAACACTGGATTCCCGCTTCCGCGGGAATGACAACAAAAGGATTCTCACCAGATATTTTCATTATGATTCTTTTCTAGATTTATTTTCACCTTTTATAGGCGACTTACTTTTTGTCCCGACAAAAAGTAAGCAAAAAACTCCTGCCCCACGAAAGCTCTATTCCTTCATCACTAGCAAACACAAGGTACGCCCAGAATCGCTCCCGGCGATGCTGAGCTCAAATTTCATCCCTGAAATTTGCCCCTGATGTTTGCAGGCGTTCTTCAGGGAACTTTCAAGGGGCATTATGTTTCTTCGATAATTAACTATGCATACCAAATATCTAGCTACTTAAAACAATGTTAGAGCATGAACACCCTCACCGTTTCTGGAGCTGAGACTTGCGCCGAAAAAAGGGGTTTAAGCGCTAGCCAGAAAGCGAGCTAGCGAGCGGTTCTAGCGCGGCCCATTTTTTTCAAGCAAGGTGAAAGAAGTGGCGAAGCGACCTTCAGGGTCGGTGAGAAGTTTCTTTGCTTACTTTATTTTGAAAGAAAGTAAGTCGCCTATAAAAGGCGAAAAAGGATTTAGTTAAGCACGAAACTTAGAAGTCTTGTCATTTCGAGTGAGAGAAATGACAAAAAATCACTTCCAATACCTATCCTTAATCAACCTCTTCTTCAATTTACCGGTATCTTCCCTCGGCAATTCCTTTTCAAAATCAATGGACTTTGGGCATTTGATTTTTGAAATCCTGCTTTGGCAATAAGCAATTAATTCTTTTTCCAACGCCTCACCTGCTTCAGAAAAATCTACAGGTTGCACAACCGCTTTTACTTCTTCACCCAAGTCAGGGTTTGGTACGCCAAATACAGCTACATCCACCACCTTCTCATGCAGAATTAAACAATCTTCCGTTTCCTGCGGATAGACATTCACACCACCACTGATAATCATGTATGACTTTCTATCTGTAAGATAAAGAAAACCTTCTTCATCAAGGTAACCAATGTCACCAATAGTGGTCCAGTCATCATTCATGGTAATCGACTGAGTTTTACCTTCATCACCGTGATACTGAAACACTTCGCCCTTTGAACAATAAATTGTTCCAATCTCTCGCGGCCCCAACTCCTTTCCCGTTTCCTCATCTACAATGTGAACCTGTGCATCAACACAACGACCGACCGAACCTTTATGCGCCATCCATTCATCGGAACCAATCATGAAAATACCATTTCGTTCTGAGCCTGAATAAAACTCCCAAAGCACAGGACCAAACCAACGAATCATTTCTTCTTTCACCTCAATTGGACAAGGTGCCGCGCCATGTATCATCATTCGCATGCTATCAACTTTATATTTCTTCTTGGTTTCTTCAGCTAATTTGCTTAGGCGTACAAACATCGTTGGTACCCATTGGCTATACCCCACCTGATATTTATCAATCAAGACCAAAGCTTTTTCAGCATCAAATTTTTCCATAATCACAACGGTGCATCCCATGCGCGTTGAACCCATCGCCATACCTAAAGGCAAGGAGTGATAAAGCGGTGATGTGGTCATGGCTGTTGTTTTATCATCAATGCCCAGCATCTGAACTAGCATGACAGAATTCTTGATTTCAGGTGGTTCACCTAATTCCAGAACATCTGACAAGGGAAACTTAATGCCTTTCGGATGACCCGTTGTTCCTGAAGAATAAAGCATCTCCCTACCCTCTGATTGATCTTCAATAGGACTGACAGGAAAATCCTTTATCGCTTCATCCCAGGAAGAAAAATCAGCATCACTGAACACATCATCTTGTCGGTCACCTGTTACAAAACATTTCTTTATTTTCTTGCACTCGGGCAGCGAAAGTTTTGCAGCTTCAATCTGATTTTTAGAACTAATGAAAACCTGCGCATCACAGTTATCAACAATGTAAGTAATCTCCTCAGGTTTTAAATAGTAGGAAACAGGCGTGTAATACAAACCCGCTTTTTGTGCGGCCCAGCAGATTTCAAAAAAACAGGGGTGGTTTTCCATAATAAAGGCAATATGGTCACCTCGCTTTAAACCAAGAGAACGGAATAAATGAGCGCCCTGATTAGAGCGTTCATCTAGCTCCCTGAAACTGATGGAATAGCCATCAGCAGCCATAATGATGGCCGGCTTATCGGGTGTTTGCTGTGCGCGAAAAGACAGATGTAACATGAACGCTCCTTTTTATTCCTTTTCTTATTTTTTCTCGCTTGGCCTAATTAGCTTGCTTGCCTGACTTATCATTCCAAGGTTCACGAGACCTGATTTTTAAAGCATGATACCAGTGTGATACACAAAATGAAGATACCGTATTCGGATGATATTCACGCTGGAATTGACCTAAGCAATGCCTGAAAAACAAAAGAAAATATTACTTTTATCTCCCTACGATACCCTTAGCCATCAATACTGGTGGAAGGGGCTGGAGCTTCACCTTAGCGAATATCACTGGACCATACTGACTTTGGAACCCCGCTATTATTCCTGGCGAATCAGAGGCAACAGCCTCAGCTGGGCTTTTGAAAAAAAAGAGGAACTGGAAAAAGATTATGACTTGCTGATTGCCTGTTCGCTTACTGATCTTTCCAGCTTGCGAGGCTTTATTCCCAAGCTTGCAAGTGTTCCCACCATTGTTTACTGCCACGAAAACCAGTTTTTTTATCCTGACAGTCCATCTCAAACAAATCAGGCCCATCGTCTTGAGCAACAGATGATCCAGATTTATAACTTTATCTGTGCTGACCTGATTCTTTTTAATTCTGCTTTCAATCAGCAGAGCTGCTTTGAAGGCATAGACAATCTCATCAGGAAGCTCCCTGATCATGTGCCTGCTAACCTCACTCAAACGCTTAAAAGCAAATCAAGAGTACTCCCTATCCCTTTAAATACAGTAAATCTTAATCCTGAAACATCCAAATCCAGTATTTTTTCCATCGTCTGGAATCATCGTTGGGAATATGACAAGGGGCTCACACAGCTTTCTGCGTTAATAGACAACATTATTGAAAACAAACTGCCTTGTAGGATTCATTTGCTAGGACAACAGTTCAGGAATACGCCTGAAGAAATGCTTAACATAACTGAAAAAATTAAATCGTCAGGTCTTGCCGGTCACATTGGATTTGTTGAAAACAA
>JBECKS010000248.1:0-1459 GCA_040235395.1 Pseudomonadales bacterium
TCCGCATCGGAGACCTGACGGATTCTCCGCAACAGCCCCAGCCCACTCATCCCGGGCATCCGGATATCGGTCACCACCAGGGCCGGATCGAACTCCTCAAGGAGGGCCAGGGCCTCTTCGGCATTCACTGCGGTGCGAACCTCGTAGCCCGCCTCGGTGAGGTGCTCGTCGAAGGTCCTCCGAATGGGGGCATCGTCGTCCACGACCAGGATTCGCTCGCTCATGGGGCGCCACCTGCTCTCTCGCCGGGGGCCAGGGGAAGCTCGATGACGAACACGGCCCCGCGTCCATCATCGCTCGTTTTGTCCAGTCGAAGGGTCCCACCGTGGTCCTCCACCGTGCTCAGGGCCACCGAGAGCCCGAAGCCGGTCCCCTCCTTCTTGGTGCTGAAGAAGGGCTCGAAGATTCTGTCGGAGAGGTCATGCGGAACTCCCGGACCCTCGTCTCCCACCTCCACCCGGATTCGCTCGGTGCCGTCCTGAGGGCCAGGAGCGTTCGTCGTGGCTACAGAAATCCGTCCTCCGTCCGGCATGGCGTCAGCGGCGTTGAGGAAGAGGTTCAGGAAGACACCCTCGAGGGCTTCCGCATTCCCCAGCACGGTGTCCTCGGGCGCCTCCAACTCTTCCCCGATCTCGATCCCCTTCCCCTCCAACTGGAAGCTGAGGGCCGCCACGGCCCTGCGCACAGCCCGGTGCACGGAGCAGGGCTCGGTGGCGGGTGCGCCGGTCCGGGCCAGGCTCAGGACGCCCTGGACGACCCGATCCAGCCGGTGGACCTCCGAGAGGGAGATCTCCAGGGGGCCCAGGCACTCTTCGGGCAGTGTCCCCCTCAGCGCGTGCCGCTCGATCCTCTGGAGGTTCAGCTTCACCGATGTAAGGGGGTTTCGTACCTCGTGGGACAGCCGGGATGTGAACTCCCCGATCACCGACATGTGGCGGCTCTCCTGGATCCGGCGGAGCGTCTCTTCCACCCGACTCACCATCACCCGGAAGGCTGCGGAGAGACGTCCAACCTCGTCGCTCCCGGAAGGTGGCAAGAGGGGGGAATAGTCACCGGCTGCTACGGCGGCGGCGGCGCGGGGCAGGTCCTTAAGGGAGCGCGTGGCCCGGCCGGTCATGAGGAGGAAGGTGAGGAAGACGACGGCGGTCACCAGGCCCACGATGACCAGGTGGAGCCGGCGCATTCGGGTGAAGGGGCCGGAGAACTCTTGAACCGCGGTAGTGGCCAGGACCGTCCACGGGGGAGTCACCAGATTGACGAAGGAGGCCACCCGGGCCGAGTCCGCCACTCGAAACACAAAGCTCCCCCTCCGCTGACCCAGGCGTTCCGGATCCACCCTCCACCCCTCGTCGCCAAGGAGGCTGGACGCCTGGGCCTGGAGCTGTGATCGGCGGGGATGGGCAAGGACCCGGTTACCCGGGAGATCCAGGACCACGCTGTACCCGGATCGACCGAACGC
>JBECKS010000025.1:0-2588 GCA_040235395.1 Pseudomonadales bacterium
TCGCAGAAGTTTCTAATTTTAGTTCTTAACTTTTCATCCAGCTGCAGTTCAACACTGCTGCCCTTGTTAGCATTAATAGCCGGACGCGCCTGATCAAATGGCAATTGCAACACAGGCACGTCTCTCAGGTATTCCATCCAGAACGACATGTGTTGATTTTGAATCGCTTGCTGCTCTTCACTGTTCTGCCATACCAGATAATCAGAAAACTGAATAGCTAACTCGGGCAATGTTTGATTCTGGTAAAACGCCAGCACCTCTTGAATAAATAATTCCATCGACCATGCGTCACTGATGATGTGATGCATGACCATCATCAATACATACCGGTTATCACCCTTATCCACTAAAGCAACTCTTATCAGTGCATCTGTTTCCAGATTAAAACTTTTACCTGCATAGCTTTTGACTAGCGAAGCGATGCTTTCGTCATCGGCACCTTGCTCAGAAAAATAATCCAGATGCCATTCAAGCTGTTTTTCAATGTGCTGATAGGCTTTGCCCTCATGAACATAAAAATGTGTTCTCAGACTTTCATGTCTTTCAATCACTTTTTTAATTGCCGTTTCCAGACCTTCTCTATCTATCTTTCCATGAAGCTTTAGCAACATTGGGATGTGATAGGCGCTGGATTGTTCTTCCAATCTATCCAGAAACCACAAGCGCTCCTGTGAAGATGATAAAGGTAGATGCTCCGGTTTTTCCTGAACTTCAATTTTTTTCAAAGCTTGAAATGATTTCTGCTCAATCTTTTGAGCAAGGGAACGAATGCTTGGGTTTTCAAAGAGTGCTTTTAAGGCAAGTTCCTGTTGAAATGCTTCCCTGACTTTGGACATCAACCGTGTCGCCAATAAAGATTGGCCACCCAAATCAAAGAAATTATCTAGCACGGAAATTTTCTGCTGCTTAAGGATGTCTTGCCAGATAGCCAGCAGCACGCGTTCTGTTTCACTTTCTGGCTCAACATGTTTGGCACGAACACGCGTAGGTTCAGGCAAGGCTTTTCGATCTACTTTTCCATTTGGCGTTAAAGGTAAAGCGTCTAGCGCTTCCATAAAGGTCGGCATCATGTAGGCAGGAATTTTTTTCGCCAGAGATGTTTTTATATTTTCAATAAGGCTATCAATTGACTGTTCGTTTTCTTGCTTGTCCAGCATCAGGAATGCGCAAATGTGTTTATCCTGATTAACGTTTCTGATAACCACCGCTGCATCAGAAACACGCTTTTCAAGTTTTAGAAGATTTTCAATCTCGCCAAGCTCAATTCGAAAGCCCCTGATTTTTACCTGTGCATCCACCCTGCCCAAACATTCCAACTCGCCATCTTGTGTCCAGCGGGCAAGATCACCTGTCTGGTACATAAGTTCGCTTGCATTGGAATCCATTTCCCTGAACGGATTTTTTACAAAACGTTCACGAGTTAAGTCTTCCTGTTTCAGATAACCTTCTGCTAAACCTTCACCCGCAATATACAATTCTCCAATGGCGCCTAGCGGAACCACTTTTAGCGCATCATCTAACACATAGAGTTGCGTATTCGCGATTGGTTTACCGATAAAGATTTTTTTTATCTTTGGCGAAATGTGATTAACGGCCGACCACACGGTTGTCTCCGTCGGCCCATACATGTTGAACACATCCAGTTTTCTTTCGTGTAATTTTCCCGCCAAAGCCAAAGGCAGAGCTTCGCCACCACTCAAGGCCTTTATGTAAGGTAAATTCGTTTCACTCTTCCGCCATGGCGTTGCCAGCAACATTTGCCAGGTGGCTGGCGTCGCCTGTATGTAATTTACTTTCTGTTTTTCAATTAAATTTACGAGTCGATCCTGATCAACGCTGTCTTCCTTGCTCGCCATTACAACACGGGCACCACTAACCAATGGCAGCCATATTTCAAGCCCAGCGATATCGAAGGAAAGTGAGGTAAATGCAAGCACAATATCTTCACTGTTAATGCCAACAGCCTGCTTCATACCCTCCAGAAAATTCACAAAGGCACGATGAGAAACCACCACACCTTTTGGTAAGCCCGTAGAACCCGATGTATAAATCGTATAAGCCTTGTCACTTTGCTCACACACCACTTCCTTAAAACCTGTTTCAGTTTTTTTCTTAATGTCTTCTAGTAACAGAATTGGATGATTTTCAGGCAGGATAGCTTTAAGCGCTGCTTCACTAAGCACAATTTTTGGCTGGCTATGCTTGATAACATAATCAATTCGATCCTGCGGATACTCTGGATCGACAGGAATATAAAATGCTCTGCATTTCAGGCAGCCCAACAATGCAAACACCATATCTGCACTACGCTGGACTCAAACTGCTAAACCATCGCCACGTTGCAATCCCTGTGCTTGAAATACTGCGGCAAAATCGTTTGCTTTTTGCTCAAGCATTGCATACGTAAACTGCTCATCATTAAAAATAAGCGCAATGTTATCTGGCGTAAGCCTAGCTTGTACTTCAATAAGTGAATGCAGGCAGTCTTTCGGAATCTCTGTTAAGGTTTTATTCCAGTCAACAATCTGTTGTTGCTGTTCTTCTATTGAAACAGAAGCAAAGTCTTCAAGTTTTGCATTTTGATTTTG
>JBECKS010000251.1:0-1207 GCA_040235395.1 Pseudomonadales bacterium
CCCCAGGGCCATGGTTAAATCGGGCTTGATGGGTGATTGGATACCGAGATTTCTCGCCATTGTAATGACAGTGCCCGGCCCCACTTCCTGCAAAAGCTTAATGGCTATGATGTTGCGGGAGAAAATAAGGCCTTCCTGCAGGGTTGTCGGACCATAGTAACGGTTATCAAAATTCTTAGGTTCCCAGATTTGGCCGTTAACTGCTCCTTTCAAACTCAAGGGTTTATCAATTAATATTGAATCAGGTTTGAACCCGTGTTCAAGTGCAGTGGCGTAAACGATCGGCTTGAATGACGATCCCGGCTGACGTCTTGCCTGGACAGCCCTGTCAAACTGACTGCTGGAAAAATCGAGACCTCCCACGACGGCCCTGACCTTCCCGGTGGCAGTTTCAAGCACCGCCATGGCCGCCTGCGGCGGGTTTCTGTTTTGCCGTAGGTCAGATAACAAAGCAACGCCTCTCTGGACGGCAAGATCCGCCTTATGCTGGATTGCCTGGTCCAGACAGGTATATACCGTAAGGCCGCCTGTGGCCAGGGTTTTCTGACCATACTTGCTGTTTATATAATTGCTGACCTGCTGGATATAATACCCATTGTCTGAATAATCATCCTGCGCTTTTTGGAGATTCAATGGTTCATCAAATGCCTGTCTGGCTGCCCCGGGGGTGATGTAACCTTCTTCCGCCATTCTGTTGAGAACATAAGCCTGGCGTTTTTTGGCCAGGGCCATATCCTTAAACGGGGAATAACGGCTTGGCGCCTGGGGCATTCCAGCCAGCAGCGCTATCTGGGCCAGACTTAAATTTTGGGCTGTCCGGTTAAAATAGGTTCGTGCAGCAGCTTCCACCCCATAGGCGCCTTCGCCGAGGTAGATCTGATTCAGATAGATATAGAGTATTTCATCCTTGCTCATAACCGTATCAATCCGGTAGGCCAGGATGGCCTCTTTGATCTTGCGGGAGTAAACTTTTTTACGCGACAGCAGCAGGGAACGGGTAACCTGCTGGGTTATGGTGCTGCCACCTTGAGCCTTGGAGCCGGCCTGAAAATTATGAAACAGGGCCCGAAATATAGACCAGATATCCACTCCGGGATGTTCGTAAAAACGAGCATCCTCTGCTGCCACAAAGGCCTTGGGCAGCAGCTCAGGCATCTTGTCCAGGGGGACTACCCGGCGGTTTTCTTCAAATATCTCCTTGATCACC
>JBECKS010000098.1:0-14096 GCA_040235395.1 Pseudomonadales bacterium
TCGATAATCATGTTGTCAGATAGGGTGGCAAGGGATACATCTCGTCGTTGGGTCATTAGCATCAGGTTTTCCTGGGAATTTTCCAATGCAGTTTTGGCCAGAAGCAGTTTTACCTTGCTAGCATCAAGCGCAGCGCGTACATCGTAAACGTCATTTTGCGGAGAGAGCCCTAATTGGTAGCGTTTCTTGGCTAATTCAAGCTGGCTTTCTGCCAGCTCGGTTTCGCTTTTGCTGAGTTCCCATTGTTCATGGGCTTCCAGAACACCAAAATACGTTTCAGCGATGGTCATCATCAGTTGCTGTTTTTCGTATTCGAATTGAGCATCTGCGGCATCGTTCAGAAGTTCAGCGCGATTGTAAAAACGCCAGATCTTGTAGTTGTAGAGTGGCTGAATCAGCCTGAGATTCAGGTCGTAGGTTTCGTAACGGGAGTTAATGTTGTCCCTGATCAGTAAAGGTGGGGTACAGGCATCTCCACCGGCAGAAGTGACAATACAGCCAAGCAGCTCATTTTCATCCAGATAAATGGGATTGATATAAGCCATGCCATCACCAGAAGAGCTCATGTTGCGAATGGAGCCACTGGAAACAATTTGTGGATAAAGAGCCGATTCAGCTGCTGCAACAGATTGCTGCTTGGATTTGTGTTCCAGTTCCTTGGACTTCCATCCAGGGCTGTAATCTCTGGCGCCCCTGAAAATGTCCATTAAATCAGCAGCTTGGAGCTCGCTTCCTATCAGGAGAAACAGAACGGTTAGAAAGCTAAGGCTATGTCTGAAAAATGCTGGTCTCATGGTCTTCTTTTTATGGGTATTAGTTTCTGGATATCGGTATAAGGCTGTGCTTAAGCAAAACCAGTGTTTTATCGCTTGTTAGACAGAATTTTTAGTCACCAGTTTCAGAAGGATATTTAACTAAGGTCTGGGCTCCTGCCCCCCTTTGCATGACTGGCTTAAATCCTTCGTTTTAAAGCAAGATGCCTAGTGTAACGCAACTTAGACTTTTTATAAGGTTTTACAGATACGGCCTTGATTGCAAACCATTTTCTAGCTGATATCAAGTGAAATTCATGCTTTATCATGGCAAAATAGCAGGTTCCCCCATTGCAAAACTGAGATGCTATTCAAGTCCAGAAATAAGCCCAGAGAATAAGGAGAGGGGATTCATCCTGACAGCTTTCCTGTGGCTTATAAAAAACAGGAAATGTATCTGACGGGATGGCGAGTGTTGCAGCATAAAACACAGAAGTGATGGATCAAAATAAGCAAACAAGAATAAAAAATAAATAGGCTGCCGTAAGTAAACAGCCTCTAAAAAAGAGCCAACTTTCTGGAAATAAAACAGCGTTGTTAAAAGAGCTAGAAAAAAACAAGATACTTAATCTGGTTGATTTGTTGCGACTTCGTGCCGCACAGCAACCCGATGATGTTCTTTATACTTTCTTGAGTGACCAGTCAGGTGTGATTGAAACAAGAACCTATAAAGAGCTTGATGTACGCGCGCGCGCAATTGCAGCAAAACTTCAGTCTTACCATATTCAAGGTGAGAGAGCCTTGATGCTTTATCCTTCAGGTCTGGAATTTGTTGAAGCATTTTTTGGTTGCCTCTACGCCGGTGTCATAGCAGTTCCAGCTTATCCTCCAAGAAAAAACCAGAAACTTGGAAGACTGCAATCCATCATCGATAGTTGTCAGCCATCCATTGTTTTGTGCTCAAAAGATGTTTCTGATGTTGCTCAGCCTCTGTTTAATGAAAATGAAAACGCAAGTTCCCTGCTTTGGTTGAGTACTGATACTGTTGAAAATCTTCGTGCAGATGAATGGCTCGCGCCAGATATAAAAGTTGATGACCTGGCTTTCCTGCAATACACCTCTGGTTCAACAGGAGAGCCCAAAGGCGTGATGGTGAGTCATGAAAACATCATGATTAACGAGGAAATGATTCGTGTCGCGTTTGATTTTAAAAAGGAATACACATTTGTAAGCTGGTTACCCATGTTTCATGATATGGGTTTGATTGGAACAACCTTGCATCCAATCTATCTGGGTGCAACAGCTGTATTAATGACACCCGCTTCATTTCTGAGACAACCACTACGTTGGTTGCAAGCCATTTCAGATTACAAGGCAGAAGTTTCTGTTGCACCGAATTTTGCTTATGAACTTTGTATCGAACAGATTACTGAAGAACAGAAAGCACAACTGGATTTAAGTTCATGGTCACACGCGCTTTCAGGTGCGGAGCCAGTGCGAGCAGATACATTAAGCCGTTTTAATGAGTACTTTAAAAATCAGGGTTTTTCCTGGGAAGCTTTCTATCCTGTTTACGGCATGGCAGAAACCACACTCATCATTACCGGGGGTGGTTCTGTTGAAAGGCCAAGAATAGAAAGTGTGTCAGCTCAGGCCATCTCACAGAATCGTGTGCAACTGCTTGCTTTATCTGATTCGCGTGTAAAAATTCGACACTCTGATGCCATAGAAATTGTTGGTGTTGGACAAAAGGTGCTCGATCAGGATGTGGTTATCGTCGATCCAGAAACAAAAAAACGTTTAGGACAAGATCAGGTTGGCGAAATCTGGGTGTCAGGAAAACACGTCGGTCAAGGTTATTGGAACAATACCCAGTTAAGTGAAGAAATCTTTAATGCACGTATTAAACTTGATGATGGTGGTGAATCACCACTGCAATATTTAAGAACAGGTGACTTGGGTTGTTTCCTTGATGATGAGTTATTCATTACAGGGCGCTTGAAAGAAGTCATCATTATTCGAGGAAGAAATTATTATCCTTACGACATAGAGCTTACTGCTCAACAAAGTCATCCTTATTTAAAGATTGATGGTGCTGCAGCATTTTCCGTTGAAGTAAAAGGGCAGGAACAGATTGTTATTTTTATGGAAGTGGAAAGACGTTATCGCAGCAGGATTAATGGCGATGAGATTGCTAGCGTTGTCAGAAAAGCTGTAGCAAGGGAACATGGTTTACAGGTTTATGGTGTTTACCTGTTAAAGCCCGGGCGGCTTCCAAAAACATCCAGTGGAAAAATCCAGCGCGGTGCCTGTAAGCGAGCTTTTGAAAATGATTCCATGGAATTTATTAGTAAAAGCTTACACGTTCAGGATTTCAGGGATCGCTTCGACAAGATTTCCATCACTAGAGCAGAGCTAAAAGATTTAACCGATTCTGAAAGAAAAGGCAGGATCATCGATTATCTCAGAGCGTCGGCAGCGGTGTTGTTGCATGTTGATGTGCATGAAGTGCCAGCTGAACAGGCATTAACTTCTCTTGGTCTTGATTCCTTACAAGTTACACAACTGGTGTCACGTGTGCGTGATCATTTGCAAGTTGAGCTTGCAATTGACGAGCTGTTTGACCTTGAGTCACTTGTGCAGGTGGCAGAATTAACAAACAGGTTGATTCAGGATGAAGCAGGTCTTCACGCTACCGCAATTACCAAGCTTCCTGAAGGCGAAACGCTTGCACTTTCTTTTTCTCAGAAACGTTTATGGTTTCTCGACCAGTTGGAGCCAGGCAATGCAGCTTACAACAATCCCGCTGCTATCAAGATAAAAGGCAAACTGGATATTCGAATTCTTTCTTTATGCATTGAAGAAATTGTTCGCCGCCATTCTGTTCTACGAACCAGCATTCAAGAAAAAGGTGGTGATGCGTTTCCTGTCATAGAAGGATCGAAAGCATGGCCGTTGCCTGTTGAAGATTTAAGCGCGCTTTCTCCGGCAGCAAAAGAAGTTGAGGTTACTTGTCTTGCTTCTGAAGAAGCGTCCTGTACTTTTGATTTAAAACGAGGTTCCTTATTCCGCACACGATTGCTGCAATTAGACTCCGTTGACAGTGATAACGAAAGTTATGTGTTGTTGTTAACAGCGCATCACATTGTGTCTGATGGTTGGTCGCTGAATATTTTGATTGAAGAGTTAAGCGCTTTGTATTCCGCTTACATGCTTGGAGAGCCTTCTCCATTACCTGAACTCAGCATTCAGTATTATGACTTTGCGGCCTGGCAACAGAACTGGTTACAGAAGGATGTACTTGAAAGACAGCTTTCCTATTGGCGAGAAAAACTGGAAGGTGTTCCTGCGCTCGAGATGCCGCTTGATTATCCGCGACCACCTGCTATGAGTCAGCGGGGCAAACAGGAAAGTTTTCACATTCCTGCGCAACTTGCAGCGAAACTGAAATCCTTAAGTCAGCAACAAGGCGCCACCTTATTCATGACTTTGCTGACCAGTTTTTCTGTTTTATTGAATCGTTATTCAGGTCAGGAAGACTTTGCTATTGGTACGCCCATTGCAAACAGAACACGAGCAGAACTTGAGCGACTGATTGGTTTTTTTGTAAACACGCTGGCATTGCGCATGGATTTAAGTGGCAAGCCAAGTTTTGTGGATGCACTTGAGCGCGTTCAGGAAATTACACTGGGTGCTTATGCTAATCAGGATTTGCCTTTTGAACGTTTAGTTGAGGAGCTGGGTGTGGTCAGGGATATGAGTCACACGCCTTTGTTCCAGGTAATGTTCTCATTCCAGAATTCACCTATGTATCTTGATATGGAAATCAATGAGCTGGAATTTGAAATCATGCCTGTGCATGGACAGACATCCAAGTTTGATTTATCCCTTGATTTACGTGAAGTGAGTTCCGGGATTGATGGTTTTGTTGAATACAACACCGATATTTTTGATGACATCACCATAAAACGTTTTTGTAATCACTTCCTACGATTGCTGACAGCTATTGTTGAAGAACCTGGTGAAGCCATTGCAAATTATGATTTCCTTACACCGGAAGAGCTTAAGCACCTTCTTGTTGATTTGAATGACAATGCCGATGAAGCCTTTGATGAGAGTCTTTGTATTCACACATGGTTTGAAGAGCAGTGTGAAAAACGTCCTAAGCAGGTTGCTCTAGTTTATAACCAGATTGCTTATGATTATGAACAGTTAAATGCCAAGGCAAACCAGATAGCGCATTTTCTGTTAGACCAAGGTGTGTCAAAAGAAGATCTGGTTGGTGTTTGTTTGAACAGGAATGAAAATCTTCTGCCGGTATTATTGGGAATTTTCAAAGCGGGTGCCGCTTATGTGCCTCTAGATCCTAATTATCCCAGTGCACGACTGGAACAGATTATTTATGCAGCCGAAGCGAAATATCTGGTGTGTGATTACAGCCTTCGTGATGATTTACCAACAAATAATGCTCAATGTTTTTATATTGAAGACGTCAATAAAAAACTCGATCATTATTCTCACAGCAATCCTGATCTCGATATCACGTCAGATAATCTGGCGTATGTGATTTACACATCAGGCTCAACCGGTTTGCCAAAAGGTGTTGCCATTGAACACCGAAGTGCTAACGCTTTGTTATTCTGGGCAGGGAAAAAATACACCAAAGCAGAACTTGAGTCGGTACTTGCATCCACATCGGTTTGTTTTGATTTATCTATCTTTGAATTCTTTGTGCCGCTCAGTGTGGGCGGGCGTGTTGTGTTAGTGGAAAGTATTCTGGATTTATTAAATGGTTTTGATACCGAAATCTCGTTAATTAATACCGTGCCTTCAGCGATTTCAACATTGGCAAATCATCAAGCGATTCCAGAAAGTGTGCGAACCATCAACCTTGCAGGTGAAGCGCTTTCACCCCAGCTGGTCGATAGGCTTTATGAAACAGCGCATATCAACAAAGTTTACGATTTGTATGGACCCTCAGAAGATACAACCTATTCCACTTGCATGCTTCGCGAGCGTTTTGCTCATGCAAGTATTGGTAAGCCGATTACCAATACCCAGGCTTATATTCTTGACCAGAACCTGAAACCTGTTCCTCAGGGTGTGCCGGGTGAACTTTATCTTGCGGGCGCAGGTTTGGCTCGCGGCTATTACGAACAGGAAAAACTCACGCGCGAACGCTTTATCGAAAATCCATTCCGTGTGCAGTTGCATAAAGGCTTTGGTACGCGCATGTATAAAACTGGTGACTTGGCGCGTTATCTTTCCAGTGGCGATATCGAATATCTTGGCCGCAGTGATTTCCAGATAAAACTACGTGGCTTCCGCATTGAACTCGGTGAAGTGCAGTCAGCACTTTCAAAAATAAGAAGTATCAAGGATGCCGTTGCCATTGTGCGTGATGATGTCTTTCTTGATGAAAAACAGGAACGACAGAAAGCAAAAGGGCAGAGCCAGCTGCTTGTTGCTTATATTGTTTTCCATGAAGGTCAGGAAATTGAAAGCGCTTCTGTAAACAGTTTTTTAAGAAGCAAGCTTAAGGAATTGTTACCAGCTTACATGGTGCCTTCCGTATTTGTGCAACTTGATGAAATTCCTTTAACGCCGAATGGAAAGACAGATCGAAATCGTTTGCCAATTCCTGATATCAGTTCTTTCAGTAGTAGTGATTATCGTGAGCCGCGAAATGCTTTTGAGCAGGGTATGGTGGAAATATGGTCGGCAGTGCTTGGTATTAATAAGCTAGGTATTTATGACAATTTCTTTGATCTCGGTGGTCACTCACTTTTAGCGACACAGGTAATTGCGAGAATTCGCGATACTTTCCATGTGGATTTGCCTGTCAGGATTATTTTTGATCATCCAACCATCTTTGAATTGTCGATGGTTCTGGGTGACCGCATGACACAGGGCGAACTGTTCCCTGCAGAAATTCATGCAAACAATGAAGATGAAATTTTCCCTTTATCTTTTGCACAACAACGACTCTGGTTTCTTCATCTGCTTGATAAGAAAAGTGCGGCTTATAATATGCCAGCTAAATTGCATATTTCAGGTGCGATGGATGTGGATGTGCTTGCCAAAGCATTTCTTGAAATCATTTCACGTCATAGCGTATTAAGAACGCAATTCTTTAATGAAGCAGGTGAAGCTTTTCAGCGTATTCAGCCAGCGCCACAACAATGGGAGTTTGAACACAAGGATATTGCTTCACTAACAGCGCAGGAACGACAGAAGGCCATTAATAAACAATTTGAAATTTTTTCTTCTGAGCCTTTTGATCTTGAAGATCTGGATATCAATGAGCCACGAAAACGTTTATTACGTACGGCCTTGATTACTATTTCAGAGCGCGAACATGTGCTGTTATTTAACATGCATCATATTGTCTCTGATGGTTGGTCACTTGGTGTGCTTTTGAAAGAATTGAAAAGCACCTATGAAACCATTCGCCGTCGTCAGCATTCTGGTTTGGCGACCATCCGTTTTCAGTATCATGACTACGCAGTGTGGCAACGAAAATGGATCAGTGGTCATCGACTTGAAAGTCAGCTGGCTTACTGGAAAGAGCAATTGGCAAATGTTTCCGTTCTTGAATTTCCTAGTGATTTTTCAAGACCGCCAGTACAAACCAGCCATGGTGATCGTGTTGCTTTCCGTTTTTCAGCTGAGCTGTCGAATAAATTAAAACGACAGACTAGAGAACATAACGTGACCCTGTTCATGGTGATGCTTGCAGGCTTTAAAGCTCTACTTTATCGCTATACGGGTCAGCAGGACATTGCCATTGGTACACCGGTAGCCAACAGAACCCATCCGGAGTGGGAAGCGCTGATTGGTTTCTTTGTGAATACTCTGGTGTTAAGAACAGAAGTTAATCCGAATCATACCTTCATTGATTACCTGAAACAGGTTCAGGCAACCACGCTCGAAGCGTATGCGAACCAGGATTTACCTTTCGATAAACTGGTTGAAGAAATTAATCTGCAACGTGATGTGAGTCATTCACCCTTGTTCCAGGTTGCCTTTACGCTGCAGACAAATGCCATCGCAGAAAGCATACAGATTGATCGTCTGAATGTAGATGTGATTGGTGGCGGTACAAAAACGGCAAAGTTTGATCTGACGATGGAATTGCGTGAGAGTGAAGGCGATATCTGGGGCGAGCTTGAATACAACACCGATCTGTTTAAACGCTCAAGCATGGAAAGTTTTGTTGAGCATTATGAAGTGTTTATGAATTCCCTACTCGATAATCCAAGAGCGAAAATTTCTGAAGCATCATTACTTTCAGCAACGGAACAAACTATCCTGCTCGAAGAAGCGAATCATAAGAAAGCCTTGCAACAGGCAATGCTTCCGATTTATCGAACATTTGAAGGCAGTGTGGAAAATTTCCCAACAAAAACTGCTGTTAAATGTCGAAATAATTCAATTAACTATCAACACTTGAATCAGCGAGCGAATGAGCTTGCGCATTACCTGCAACAACAGGGTTTGAAAGAAGGGCAACTACTACCATTCTTTGTTGAGCGTTCCATTGAGATGGTGATTGGTGTACTCGCCTGTTTGAAAGCGGGTGCGGCTTATGTGCCAATTGACCCAATGACGCCAGATGACCGTATCAGTTTCATTATTGAAGACGTATTTTCTTCACAGGAAAGTAATCTGGTGCTTTCACAGGGCTCCTTGCTGCCACGCATTTCTGAACTTGCTAGCAACATGAATCTTGTATGTATTGACGATGACGCCTTGCCTGCCCAGAAAAAAGATAATCTTTCTATTGATGTTGATATGGAAAGCCCTGCTTATGTGATTTACACATCAGGTACAACAGGTAAACCAAAAGGTGTTCTGGTTAGTCATCAAAACGTTTCAAGATTATTCAGAAACAGTGAGCCCTTATTTTCTTTTGACGAAAAAGATGTATGGACACTTTTCCATTCATTCTCTTTTGACTTTTCTGTGTGGGAATTATGGGGTGCCTTACTTTACGGTGGCGAGCTCATTGTCATTCCACAGGATTTGAGTCGTGCCACGGAAGATTTCTATCATCTGCTGGTGAATGAAAAAGTGACCATTCTTAACCAGACACCATCTGCCTTTAGCCAGTTAATAGCAGTAGATGAGCAATTGCAAAAACCTCTGGCTATTCGCAAGGTTATTTTTGGTGGTGAGGCGCTGGATTTTTCAACCTTGAATCTCTGGGTTGCGCGTCACGGTCTGGGAGATGGTTCTCCAGAACTGATTAACATGTACGGTATTACTGAAACAACAGTGCACGTTACTTTCTATCCTTTGAAGCCTTCTGATCTTCAAGGTCATAAATCCATTATTGGACAGCCACTGCCTGACCTTCAGGCTTTCGTGCTAGATAGTTTCTTTAAACCCGTACCGAAAGGTGTGGTCGGTGAACTCTTTGTTGGTGGCGCAGGTGTGGCCTTAGGTTATCTCAATCGGTCAGCGTTGAGTGACGAAAAATTTGTCAGGAAACACATTGTTGGTGATGAACAACAATATCTCTATCGAACAGGTGATCTGGTTCGTTGCCTGGACAATGGTGAGCTCGAATACCTTGGGCGTATCGATGATCAGGTCAAGATACGGGGTTTCCGAATAGAGTTGGGTGAAATTGAATTCAATATCAACGCCATTGATACAGTGAAAGAAAGTATTGTGCTCATCAAGAAAGATCCACAGGGGCAAGATGCGATTGTTGCCTATGTTGCCGTGAATAATGTTGATGAAGTATTCGCATCAGATTTGCGCTCTGCATTGATTGGGAAATTGCCTGAATACATGATTCCAAAAGCCTTTGTGATGATGGAGCGCTTGCCCTTAACAGTTAATGGCAAGATTGATAAACATGCCCTTGAAAATCCAAACTGGGGAAATCTGAGCAGCAGTGAATATATTGCACCAAGAAACGAAACAGAATTTGTCTTGTCAGAAATCTGGTCTGAAGTACTGAAAATAGACTCTGTCGGCATTTACGATAATTTCTTTGAAATTGGCGGGCATTCTTTGTTAGCTACCCAGATTGTCAGTCGTGTACGTGAGCAACTGGATATTGAACTACCCTTGAATATTGTTTTTGAAATGCCAACAGTTGCAGATCTTGCTTTCTACCTCATTGAGCAGGAAGCGCTGAATGCCGATGAAGATTTATTAGAAGCCTTGCTGGATGAAGTGGAAGGTGAAGAAAACCAGCTACAGAATCTGGATGAGCTGTCTGGCAAAAGTAGTTAATGCTATAACTACAGGAAGATTGAAAACTGTATTGTAGATTTTTTTTAGAAATACGCTGACTGGTAAAAGTCATATCAATTAAGCATCGTTATGAAAAAAGTTTCTGGACGTTTGGCAAACCTGACTCCTGAGCAACGGGAAAAGTTGCTCAAGAAACTCCGCGAGCAAAAAAAAGAAGGCGTAAAGCCTGAAAGTACTGAAGGTGGCTTCAAGAGTTTCCGTGTCTACGGTGACAGTTCGGTATTATCATTTTCACAACAACGTCTCTGGTTTCTCGAACAGCTTGAAGGCTTAGGCGCTGCCTACAATGTGCCTGCGCGTCTGGATATTGAAGGCGACCTCAATGTTGCCGCACTGGAAAAAGCCATTTCCTTTGCCATAGAAAAACATGAAGCCTTAAGAAGCGCTTTTGTATCCGAGCAAGGCGTGCCCAAGGTAAACGTGAATGTTTTTAGTGGCTTCATCCTTGAAATAGATGATTTAAGTTCTCTTGATGAAAAGCAGCGTCATATAAAAAGTGAAGCCTTGGCTTTTGAGCAGGCGGTTCAGCCATTTTCCTTACATGAACCTTCTTTGTTTCGTGCAAGACTGATTCGCCTGACTGAAAAGGAATGTCAGTTGATTGTTTGCATGCATCATATTATTTCCGATGCATGGTCGATGAAGGTTCTGATACAGGATATTTCCCTCGCCTATAACCTGAGTCTTAAAGGTAAGCCACTTAGTCTTGAACATAAACCTCGACGCTTTATTGATTATTCGGTGTGGCAAAGAAAACAGGTTGAAGAAGGCGTTTTTCAGAATCAGCTGGATTACTGGAAAGAAACCCTTAGCAATGTAGTACCCATGAACTTTCCTTATGACAGGGAACGACAGCTCGAGCAAAGTTACGAAGGTGAGCAAATCGTTTTTGAAAGTACATCTGTATTAAGGAATAGACTCGTTGAGTTGGCAAGAAATGAAAACCTTACATTGTTTATGGTGCTGCTCGCGGCCTGGCAATTATTACTTTCCAAATACAGCGACCAGAACGATATTTGTTCAGGCACACCCGTTGCGAATCGTCCTTATCGTGAACTGGAAGAGTCCATAGGTTTTTTTGTTAACACCTTGCCCGTCAGAAGCAAGGTGAATGTGCAGGCGAGCTTTCTTGAGTATCTGGAAACTGTTAAGCACAGTGCTGTAGGTGCTTATGCCAACGCAGATGTTCCTTTTGAAAGAATCCTGAATGAGTTGGGTGTTGAGCGCGACCTAAGCGAAACACCAGTATTCCAGAACATGTTCAGTTTTCAGAATGAATCAGTTGCTGATGCGCTCAATTTTGAAGGACTTAACGTTAAGCTAGAGCCTATTCATACGCGCACGGCGAAATTTGATTTATCACTGGATGTAGTGGATCAACAGAATCAACTCAAGTTTTCTATTGAATACAATGCTGCTCTTTTTTCACAGCAGAGTATTGAGGCCCTTAGGCAAAACTTTATTACCTTGCTGGAAAATATCGTAGAAAAACCTTCAGAGAAAATTTACCTGCTTAGTTGTGTTAATGAGCATGATTTGCAAAAGCAGCTGCATGTAAGGGTGGCAGACCCAGCGAATGGAAATTTATTGAGCCTGTTCAAGAAACAACAGAAAAAGCACGCTGAAAAAATAGCGGTACACCATGGTGACCTGCAACTTAGCTATAAACAGCTTGGCAATGCATCAACACAACTTGCACTTGAGATTAAAGAAAAACTGAATGCTGATAGCGCTTCCTGTGTTGCCATTATTACTGATAGCCCAGTTGAAAGAATTGTTTTCATGCTTGCATGTTTGAAAGCAGGGGCTATCTATGCATTAACGAGTTCACAAAAAGAAATCGATGCGCTTGATCAATTGAATCCTGAACTTGTTTTGTTAAGTAATAATATTTCGCAGGATAAGAGCGAGAGACTTTCAAATCTCAGCAGTGCTACGATAGATTTTGATAGTCTTTATCTTCAGGAGAATAAAGAGGCTTTTCAGGAGTTTGAACTCAATCAGGAACAAAAGCTGTATCGACTTTTGCATAATAGCGAGCAAGGTCTTGAATGGATTTCAGCAAGCCTTGGCAATTTGCAAGATTCTATTAAGGTTTATCTCGAATGCTTAGGCAAAGATTCAAAGGAGGATCAAACGCAGGCGCTACGATTTTTTGCCCATGATGCAAAAGATATTGCCGAGCAAGGCCTTATATTTACTTCTCTGATTACGGGCTCAGAACTTATTGTGTGTGGTGATGAGTATGCAGATAGCATTGAAAAATTAATCGCTAAGGAAAATATCGAAGTTCTTCATCTCCCATCGAGAAGCTTCAACGGATTACTTGAAAAAGAAAACATTAACGAGAAGCTAGAAAGCCTTCGTTATGTATTTATCTATGGAGAAAAACCAAAAGTTGCAAAACTACAAGCATGGTTTCTACAAAGTGATGCGCGCCTGTTTAATGTTTATTCCCTTGACCGTTGTGCAGGCGCATTGTTTGCACAGGAGTTTGTTAAAAACGAAGAAGTCGGAAAACTACGCCAAAGCCTTGACGTAGCCGGTATGGATGTTGCTAGTCGAGGTTTGAAAGCCTTTATTCTTGATAAGCAGAAGCAATTAATGCCGACAGCGGCTTACGGACATTTGTATCTTGAATGTCATTGGCCATCAGAAAGTGTAGAGAATCAAGTTGTTGATATTCAAATCGCTGGCAAACAACATAAATTATTAGCAACAGGTGATACAGCACGCATTATGCGTGATGGTTCAGTGCAGTTGTTATCTTCCAGAGAAGAAAGTAGTTGGATAAAAGGCCACCGTTTTAACAAATCCCGTGTTATTGATGCTTTACTGGATGTTGATGCAATAAAAGATGCAGAAGTAGGTGTTTGTGTTAATGATGATGACAATGAATGCCTTCTTGCTTTTATCAAGGCAGAAAAACATAAGAGCATTGCGCTCGATGGGCTTAAGGATTTTCTTAGAAAATTTTTACCAGATTACCTGATTCCTGAAAGTTTCCATCTTGTCGAGGCTTTTCCAGTTTCAAGCGCCAATAAACTGGATTATCAGGCTTTAAATGACTTTGTGACAGCATTTCATGAAAACAAACCGTATTGGCTTGATCGTTTATCCAGTTTCGAAGCTTTGCAACTTCCCTTCGATTACCTGAAACCAGCGTCTGTTGCTTCCATTGCGGAAATTGAACTAAGCCTTGATAAGTCCTTTATTGACCGTGGGCTTGAGCTTTGTGAACAGGAAAAACTTTCTATTTCTTCACTCTATCTATGTTTGTTTCAAGTGTTGCTCTTGCGTTATAGCGGCCAGCGGAATTTTGCTATTGCAAAACGTTCCGAGGATTTTGTTTTTCCCTGGGTAAAAGGGCGAAAAGATAATGTCCTTGCTTTGGGTTTTCCTGATGAAGAAGCTTTATCCTTCAGGCAGATATTCAGGCTGCTTGCTCAAACGACTCTGGAAGCAGAGCAGCACGGTAAAGTGATTCTTGACAGTATTTTAAAGGAGATGGAAGGCCTTGATATTGCTGGCAATAGCACCTTGGACATTGCTTTTGATGATGTTATGCCAGAGCGGGAAAAAGATGCCAGGGAATTTGCAGAAACGTTTTCCTTAACACTGAATATCAGTGATGCATCGGCTTTAAATACCTTGCGTTTCTTTTTTAATGCCAATCGTTTCAAAAGGGAAACGATTGAGCAGCTTGCACAGCATTATCAACAGTTAGCAGAAATACTTCTGGCAAATCCTGACGCCTTGATTGAGGAAGTGAGCTTTCTTAATGAAGACGAAGCGCAAATGATTTTATCTTTTTCCCAGGGCGAAGAGGTTTCATACCCAGACTACTCAACGGTAGCACACTTTCTGGATGAGGCTTATGAGCAACATAAAACGCAAACTGCTTTGCAATTTACTGAAAAAGGAAAAGATATTTCCCTCACTTATGAGGAGTTACATCAGGCAAGCAATCAACTCGCCGTTTATTTTCAAGCACAAGGTTTGATTGCCAAAAAGCCTGTTGCACTTTGTCTCGAGCGCAGCGCCGATATGGTGATTGCTTTGCTTGCTGTTCTC
>JBECKS010000118.1:0-11662 GCA_040235395.1 Pseudomonadales bacterium
TGAGCCGAAGGATCTTGATAATTTCTTCTGGTTGGTAACGCTTTCTTGCCATGTTGACCTCCTAAGTCAGTAGTTTAAGCTAATTCCTAACTTAAATACTGGACTCGTTTTAGGGGGTCACCTCAGTTTAAAGATGTTTTATTATTGATGTCGAAAAGACCAGCTATCAAGGCTGTTGAAAAAAAGAGCACGATAAGGAGTGCAATAAAGATGCGTATCATATTTTTATTTTTCTTTATGCATCGTTTTAATGTAATTAAAAATCTTTAATAAGCATAGAAATTCAGTAAGTCTAAAGCAGCTTGCGCAAAATAGGCCGTTCCAATAGGAAGGGCATCTTCGTTTACTACCATTTTAGAGTTATGAATGGAGTGTGCAGGACCATCAGTAACGCGGGTCCCCAATAATACAAAACAGGAGGGCACTTCTTTGGCAATAAATGCGAAATCTTCAGTGCCCATTACCGTATCGAGCTCAATGATTCTTTCTTCAGGAATCAACTTTGAGGCTGCTTTTCTACATACACCTGAGACAGTGGTGTCATTCATGGTGACGGGTATACTTTCAAGAATCGTAAAATGAATGTCGGTGTTGTGCATTCTGCCAATGTGATCACAAATGGCTTTAACTTTTTCCTGAAGAGCTTTTCTGGATTTTTCATTCACACTTCTTATAGTGCCGTGCATGGTAGCTTTATCAGCAATGATATTTAATGCCGTACCAGCTCGAATGGTTCCAATGCTAATCACAGCCGTGTCATGAGGAGAAATATTTCGCGATACAATGTGATGAACAGCGTTAATCACTTCAGCTGAAATGGCAATGGCATCAATCCCCAGTTCTGGTGTTGCTCCTGCATGACTGGATTTGCCAACCACCTGAATCTTGAAAGCTTCTGCAGCTGCCATAACGCCATCGTTTCTAATGCTGATAAAGCCCGTATGTAAAGTAGGTACCTGGTGAAGGCCTAAAGCAGCACTCACACCATCACACGCACCTTCAAGCACCATACGTCTGGCACCCGATAAACCTTCTGGGTCATCAGCTGCACCTTCTTCAGCAGGTTGGAAAAGAAAACGAACCGTGCCTTTAAAGGGAAGTTCCTTAAATAAACGAACCACACCAAGCACCATGGCTGTATGAGTATCGTGACCACAGGCATGCATGACGCCGTCAACACAGGAGGCAAACTCAAGATCAGTGTCTTCCTGAATAGGTAGTGCATCCATATCGGCTCTTACAATAATGATTGGAGATAATGGAGAGCCTCCATTTTTTAAATCAATTTCCTTTTCACCGTCTTTTGATATTTCAGCAATCAAACCCGTTCGCGCGATGCCACTACGATAATGAACATTCATATCATCAAGACACTGGGCAACAAAAGCTGCTGTATTACTTTCCTTGTAACTTAATTCCGGGTGCTTATGGATGTGTCTGCGAATCCTGATGATTTCATCCTGAATGGCTTTGGCTTTTTCTAGCATGGCAGATTGTGTCATGTTGGATGATGTCGTTATTAATTGAAATTGTGTATCGCCTGCTTATGTCAGGCATGCGCTAGCCAAGCTCATATTGCGTGGCTAGAATGCCAGAGGTCTTATTCAGGAGAGCTTACATGATATTTCACAGCTTGAACAAATCCAGACAAGCACTGGGCATAATGATTCTCTTATCTGCCTTCCTGTGTCTGCAAGCTGGTCATTCCTTTGCGAAGCAGACTCCCGGTGAATTAGTAAACTGGTCAAGTGATGAAGGCATTGCTCGTTTTGAACGTGCCGAAAAGGTTGATTTTTTCAGGCTTGCGAATTTCTTTGAAGCACAGAATAACAAGATTTATTGTGGTGTTGCTTCATCGGTGATTGTTCTTAATGCCCTAAGGGTAAGGAATGGTGAACACCAGGCCAGAAAACCCTTGGCTGATACCGTTCTCAGTGAAGCAGACCGTCAATATATCCCCAAGCCGTTTACGCCTTTCTTTGATCGTTATACTCAGGACAACATTTTTACCGATCAGGCAAAAAGTAAGCTGGAAATACTTGGTAAACCCTATAAGCGCGAAGGTAGCGACAAAGAAGTAAAAGATGGTGGCTTACAGCTCGCACAACTTCAAAAGCTTTTGCAAAGTCATGAATTAGTTGTGACCAAGAAAGTAGCAGGGGAGCAGCATAGCATTGATGAATTCAGGAAAGACCTGAAAACAAATCTCGCAAGCAAGGATGACTATATTCTTGTGAACTACACCCGTAAGGTTCTAGGTCAAGCAGGCGGTGGGCACATTTCTCCGATTGGTGCCTTTGATGAGCAGAGCGACTCAATTCTCGTGATGGACGTAAACAGTAATAAGGCCGATTGGGTTTGGGTGTCTGTTTCGCTTCTCTACGATGCCATGAATACCTTTGATACCCTCGAGAACAGGGGATATCTATTGATCTCCGAAAAATAACTAAAACCTTAAGGAAAGCTGATGAGAACTAAAAAAGTAGTAGGTGCAGTTTCACTGGCACTGATTTCTATATTGTTGTTAACGCTGGTTTCAGCCGTAGTAAACCGACTGGATATCATGCGAGTGGCTTGGGATTTACCAGAATTCTCTCATCAGCCTGGTGAAAGACAGGATCTCATGCTTGCCATGCGTGATGGCGTTAAATTGCGAACCTTAAAACAGACCCCTGCTGGGGATGGCCCGTGGCCAGCAATTCTGATTCGCAATCCTTACGACACCATGGGCACAGATATGTTTAATGTGATTTGTGAGCTTTGGGTTCGCTATGGCTATGCCTGTGTGTATCAGGAAACTCGAGGCCAATTGAAGTCAGAAGGTGAGTGGGAACCCCTCGTCAACGAACCAAAGGATACTTCTGATACCTTGTACTGGATGGCTTCAGAAGACTGGGTAGACGGTAATATTGGTATGTGGGGTGTTTCCTATCTAGCGCTTACGCAATGGGCAGGGGCAATGGATTATCCACCCGAACTTAAAACCTTCATGCCCACATCCATGGGTACAGACTTCCACAAAATCCTCTACGAAAAAGGAAATTTCAGGTTGTACATTACCCTTTGGGTTCTTCTCATGCCTGATAGGGGCGTAAATATTAAAGGCGTAATGAACTTTTTTAATGCTGCAGAGCATTTTCCACATAACGAAATTGATGAGCTGTATGCTGGAAAGAAATTGGAGTGGTATCAGGAATGGATTAGGGATGTAGGCACAGCAGCGCCTACCTGGCAACGGGAAGATGCCATTGAAGTTAAGAACCTAGCTTCAAAGCTGGATATACCCGTGTTGATTTTTGAAGGCTGGTACGACCCCTTTTTCAAAGCGGAATTACAGGACTACCAAAGCCTGGCAAGTCGTGAACAAAGTCGAATGGTCATTGGCCCCTGGTCGCACATCCAGCAAGTAGCTAGCTCTCTTGATCTCGATTCCGAAGATGCTATGAAGATGTCAGCCAAAGCCATGATTGAATGGTTTGATTACTACCTGAAAGGCAATACAAGTGCAGATGTATCAGCTTATATCAGCACCTTCGATATTGGTGCTAATCGTTGGCAGCAATACCAGAGCTGGCCACCAGAAACGGAAGAGATGATTTTTGAGTTGGCTAATCTTGGTGAGTCAAATGCCTGTCACAAAGGTGAATTAAACCTCGGAAAGGAAATGGTAAATACGGATGAAACTGCAGGGGAGGCATCTGTCGAAACACCGATCGAAACAGTTAGCTTTACCTATGACCCTGAAAATCCTGTGCCTTCCCGCGGAGGTGCTTCGTATTTAGGACCATTAGGTCCAAAAATGCTTCCCGGTGCTGTGACTCAGGAGGGTTTTTGTGAGCGAGATGATGTTTTGAGTTTTCAATCAAAGGTATTTGAAAAAGATATTCATATAGCTGGCGTTATCAAGGTTAACTTGCGTGTAAGTTCAGATGCAGAAGATACGGCATTTACTGCCAAGCTTATGGATGTGGCGCCTGACGGCACAGTGATAAACATGCGCGATAGCATTTCCACCTTAAGCTATAGAAATGATTCACCAGAGCCTCTGGTTTACACACCAGGTTCATTTGTTGATGTGATGCTAGATATGTGGGCGATTGAGTGGACCTTGAAGGAAGGTCATCATCTGAGACTCGATGTGTCTTCATCCAATTTTCCTGCCTATAACATCCATAGTAATTACGCTGGCAATTGGGCAGCTCAAGCCAAGGTGAAAACAGCGTCACAAACCTTGTCATCAGGTTCTTTTGTTTCCTTACCGGTTGTAGCTCAGGATTAAGCGAATACCTTTTGGGAGAAAAGATTATGGTTGCATCTGCGAATAATGCCTTAAGTCATTTATCACGAATGCCAGAAGATGTTTCCCTGACTGTAAGAAAATTTTCTGGTGAAGATTATAGTCAAAGCGATAAATACTGGTTTGCCAACAATGCTGTCCTGAGCATGGCAACTAGTGTGTTTTCTATTTACATCCCTCGTGGGGAAAAATTCTTTATCAAGTCGGTTAGATATTTTGAAGACCAGATTAAAGATCCTGAACTTAAAGCCAAAGTGTCAGATTTTATCAAGCAGGAAGCCAATCACTATCAAGCTCATGAACGTTTTAATGAAAGCTTGAAAGAAAAGGGCATTGATGTTGATAAGGAACTCGCAACAGCAGAACTTATGTTTAGCTTCATGGAAAAATGGTTACCGAAAAAAACACAACTTGGTATTACCGTATTTGCTGAACATATCACTGCTACGGGTGCCAAGCAGATGCTAAAAAGCCCTGAAATTGCAGCACATCAAGACCCTGAAGTACGTAGGCTATGGGAATGGCATGCAGTAGAGGAGATTGAGCACAAGTCAGTCGCCTATGACGTATATGAAGCCATGGGTTGTGGATATATCCACCGCATGTGGTCAGTTTTCATTGGCCTTGTCGTTCAGGTAGGCTTTCTCACGCGTTCGATTCGACGTACTTTTAGAAAGGAAAGTGAGCAGGTTTCCTTGCGCGAACATAGGCAGGGTGCCTTGGCATTACTGAAAAAGTTTCATCCGGATCGTCAGGCGCTTAAAGAAGAGTTCTTGATGTATTTCAAGCCAGGCTTTCACCCTTGGCAGATAGATGATCGTCCTTTCATCGAAGCCTGGTACCAGAAGCAGAAATAAATAGAACTCGTTTAGAAAAAGGCCTTGTACTTATCCATATTGGATTGTTCCTTTTTCTGCTCCATTACCCGGACTTTAGGTTCACCTAACTGGGCTTTTATTTCCGCAGCTTTTTCTGGATCAGTGTCTTTGTACCAGTTGTAATCAATAACCAGTAATTCTCGCTTCAGTTGATCCCGTCTCGTTGAATTGGTAGCGCGGCTGATTTCTATTTCCTTGGCCTTTCGCTTTTGTTGATATTCTTCTTTCCTGTTGATGTATTCAGCATCCGGTTTAACTTCCTTTTGCTCTCCCATCTGGCTCTTTTTAGGTTTCTCTTTGGTGAAATGCGTAACACCATCTTTATCCACCCACCTGTACATCTCAGGTTCTTCATCACTAGCAAAGACCTTGTTGTTGATTGAAATGACTAGAATGAATAGAAATAGGATTGCTGGAAATCTTTTCATGGTCTGCTACTATGCCGCGGTTGAAGGAATTTAGACCCTATTCAGAGCGTTCTGGAATTGCAAGGACTTGGCCACGAAAGGCAGTAATTGACGCTTAAGTGGTGAATAGAATATGACTAGGGTAACAGGGATGGAAATCAAGGCGTCCTGCCTGACAGTTGATTGAAACCATCAAAGACTTTCAAAAATGTGAACTGGTTTGCGAACTCATGAAAAAATCGGGTAGGGCTTCACAGATTAGCCTAAAAATCAGGCTTGAGCCTAGATTTTACATAACAAAAAAAGTATAAGTCATTGTAATTAAGAGAATTTAATAAGAATCATGCTTCAATCAATAGATAAAGTAACCGTTGATGATTTTGACGTAACAGGTCGTGTAAAGGTGTCTGACCCTCGTTCAGTAGAGGTAGAAGTACTGGCGATTTTCAGAAAGCTTTACCCTGATGCTGACCTGAGTCTGATTGAGAAAGGCTTTGATCATTTCATTCGTTGTTATTCTGGTGAGCACCCTGATTACCATGGTGTTGATACGCCATATCACGATATCCACCATGTCATGGATGTGTGTCTTGCCTGTGCCCGTTTGTTGGCTGGTTATGAAATGAAGCACAAAGACCAGCCATTAGGTTTAGAAAAAGCATTATTAGGATTCATTTGTGCGCTTTTTCATGATGCAGGTTATCTACGATACAAGGACGATTATGAAACCCGTCACGGCGCAGAATATACACGCATTCACGTTAGCAGAAGTGGGCTTTTTCTTGAGCATTTCCTGAATGACAATGGTTTGTCTCATCTGGTTGAAGTTGCGCAGACACTCGTTCAGTTCACAGGAATGGAACTGGAAATTTCTGCACTCAAATTTGAAGATGAAAGCTGGCTTCCTATTGGTTATATCATTGGAACAGCTGACTTGATTGCCCAAATGGCTGACAGTCAATATGCGCAAAAATGTCATTCGCACTTGTTCACGGAGTTTTCGATTGCGGGCATGACTGAGAAAGAAACTGAAAATGGAGAAATAGAAGTTTTATACTCTGATGCTGATGATTTAATCAGAAAAACGCCTTGTTTTATTAATGATGCCTTAGAGACAAGGCTTAAGAACTATTTCTCCCGCTCTTATGAATATGCAGCCGTATTTTTTGGAGGCAGAAATCTTTACATGGAAGGTATTCAGAAAAACCTTTCAAAAATCATTGAGCTTGGCAAGCAGCTTTAAAAACGGTTTTTATAACTTCCTTTTGTTGTGGCATTAATCTGGCAAGAAATACGTGAGGGAAATGATTACCAGATTCGTACTGCCGGTAAAAGCCTACGTTTATATCGCAACGGTGTTTTTCACACCCAATACCATCCTGAAAAAATTGTTACTGGTGATATCTGGGAATTACTACTTCTCGCTTCACTGAACATTCCTGATAATGCTCGTGTGCTTTTGTTGGGTGTAGGTGGCGGCGCTGTCATTAATCTTTTAAATCATTTCGTTAAGCCCAAGCATATCGATGTGGTTGATATCGATGAAAACATTCTAGAGCTTTGCCAGCGATTTTTTCTTAAAGAAAGCAATAATGTAAATTTTTATTGTGACGATGCTGGAAAATGGATAAACAGTGCTGCTTCGAAAAAGAAAGGGAGTAAGCAGGGAAGCTACGATTTGATCATAGAGGATGTTTTTGGCGAAGAGGGTGGCCAGCCGAAGAAGATATTTGATTTTAATGATGCCTGGTTACGGTCGCTCGATACCTTGCTCGATAAAAATGGTCGTTTAGTGATGAATTTTGAATCACCTGCACAATTCAGGCTCTCATCAGCTATTCAAAACCTCTCTGCCTTAAAAAAACTTGGCTATAAAAGTGCCATTCGTTTTTCTTCACCCCGTTATCAGAACAATATTGCCATGTTTGCAAAAATGACGGTGGAAAGTGGTGACATAAGAAAGACTATCCTTGAAGACTCTTTGTTGAAGAAACAACAGAAGCATTACTATCTGCGAACTATAAAATTGTCCTGATGGATACCATATCCTCTCAAGCAAGCTATAATGCCTGTCTTTCACACATGTATTTGAATTTGTCTTTTAGGAAGAACTTATGATTATCAAGCCCAAGATTAGAGGATTTATCTGTATCAATGCACATCCAGTAGGTTGTGCCGCTAATGTTCAAAGTCAGATTGACTATGTCAGGGCTCAGGGTTCCATCCCTAATGCACCTAAAAAGGTTCTGGTGATTGGTGCCTCAACAGGCTACGGACTTGCTTCACGAATTACAGCAGCTTTTGGTGGAGGTGCAGATACTCTGGGTGTTTTCTTTGAAAAACCACCGACTGAAAAGAAATGTGCTTCCGCAGGATGGTATAACGCAGCCGCTTTTGAGCAAAAGGCGGCAGCTGAAGGTTTATATGCAAAGAGTATTAACGGTGATGCTTTCTCTGATGAAATCAAAGAGAAAACCATTGAGGCTATTAAAAAGGATTTGGGTAAAGTGGATCTGGTTGTCTACAGCCTTGCTTCACCACGTCGACAACATCCGAAAACCGGCGAAATTCATTCATCTGTGCTCAAACCCATTGGAAAGTCTGTTACCCAAAAAGGTATCAATACTGATAAAGAAATCATTGAAGAAGTGACTTTAGAGCCCGCTACTGAAGAGGAAGTAGCAAACACAGTAGCGGTTATGGGTGGTGAAGATTGGGAAATGTGGATTGACGCGCTTAGTAAGGCTGGTGTTCTGGCTGAAAATTGTGTCACAACGGCTTACACCTATATTGGTGAAAGAGTAACCTGGGATATCTACTGGGATGGAACTATTGGTGCAGCCAAAAAAGATCTCGATCGTGCTCAAGCTAGCATTGAATCAAAACTTTCTTCATTAAATGGACATGCCTATGTCTCAGTACTTAAAGCACTCGTTACACAGGCAAGCTCAGCGATTCCTATCATGCCTCTATATCTTTCCCTTTTGTTTAAGGTGATGAAAGCAGATGGCAGCCACGAAGGTTGTATCGAACAGATTTATGGCTTGTTTAGTCAGTGCCTCTATGCCGAGTCACCTGTGAAAGATGAGCAAGGCAGAATGCGTCGTGATGGTCTGGAGCTAAGACCGGAAATCCAGCAAGCTGTTGAAAAACTTTGGCCAACAGTCACTACAGAAAATCTTTCAGAACTAACAGATTTTGCTGGTTACAAAAGTGATTTTCTGAAGCTCTTTGGTTTTGAAATGGCAGGCGTTGATTATGACGCGGATGTTGATCCGGTAGTTGAAATACAACTTTTATAAATACTTTATGAAAATTGACCAGAAACTGGTAATCGCAATTTCATCGAGAGCCTTATTCAATCTTGAGGAAAGCCATCGTATTTATCAGGAGCAGGGTGTAGAAGCTTATCGTCAATACCAGATTGAACACGAGAATGAAGTGCTTAAACCAGGAGATGCATTTCCGCTTGTCAAAAAGCTGCTAGCAATTAACGAAATGCTTGATGAGCAAAATGGCGTTGAGGTGCTTTTGCTATCACGAAACAGTGCTGATACGGGTCTACGGGTTTTTAATTCCATCAAACACTGGAATCTCCCAATCACTCGCGCTGCCTTTTCCGGTGGTGAAAGTCCCTATCGTTATGTATCCGCATTTGGTACGCATCTTTTTCTTTCAACAGACATCGATGATGTTCGTTGGGCATTAAATGCCGGATACGCAGCCGCCAGTATTATTGCGCCTACAAGTGTAGAAAACGCAGAATCCAAAGAACTCAAAATTGCCTTTGATGGCGACGCCGTGCTTTTTTCTGATGAATCAGAAAGGATTTTTGTTGAAGGTGGTTTAGAGGCGTTTACAAAAAATGAAGTGGAATCTGTGGATACGCCCTTGCAGGGTGGCCCTTTCAAATCTTTCCTTGCCGCCTTGCATCGCTTGCAAACCCAGTTTCCTGAAGATAAGTGCCCAATTCGCACAGCGCTGGTTACGGCACGCTCAGCGCCAGCTCATGAGCGTGTTGTTAAAACATTACGCTCATGGAATATTCGTATTGATGAGTCGCTATTTCTCGGTGGTCTAGATAAAGGCGCGTTTCTTAAAGCGTTTGGTGCTGATGTTTTCTTTGATGATCAGGAAGGTCATTGCTTATCAGCAACAGGAGAGCAAGTAGTAGCAGGTCATGTACCACATGGCGTGAAAAATATTTGAAATTGATTTTTTCTTACTTTCTTCATTGTTCAGCCAGGGCCTTGTAACAATGACACCTGCAAATCAAAAAACAAACTTATCCCTTGCTAGACAGTTGCCTTCAGGCGTTATTGCTCTTGGTTTTGTCTCATTGTTTACAGATATCTCTTCGGAACTTATTCATAGTTTATTACCGATTTATCTTGTAAGCATTTTAGGCGCTTCAATGACGAGTGTAGGTTTTATTGAAGGCGTTGCCGAAGCCACTGCATCCATCATCAAGGTTTTTTCAGGTACCTTGAGTGATCATTTCAGAAAACGAAAAAGTATTGCCGTTATTGGTTATTCCTTAAGTGCGTTTAGTAAATTTTTATTTCCCCTGGTTTCAACAGTTGGACTGGTTTTTACTGCTCGTTTTGTTGATCGAATTGGTAAAGGGATTCGTGGTGCGCCACGTGATGCGCTGATTGCTGATATTGTACCGGCAGAGCAGCGAGGTGCTGCATATGGACTCAGACAGTCTCTTGACTCCATTGGCGCTTTTGTTGGTCCTGTGCTTGCAATTGCTTTAATGATTTTATTTGAAAATCAGTTTAAACAGGTGCTTTGGTTTGCAGTTATTCCCGCTGTTATTTCTGTCTTAATTTTATTGCTTGCAGTAAAAGAACCTGAAATTAATCGCGACAAAGATGTCGTTACTAGCACAATCGATTTCACACTCTTTAAACACTTATCAAAACAATACTGGTTTCTGGTATTTTTCGGCGCCTTATTTACTTTTTCACGATTTAGTGAAGCATTTCTTATTTTGCGTGCGCAGGAAACAGGTATGCAGTTAGCCTACGTTCCTCTTGTTATGGTTGTAATGAATATTGTTTATGCAGCTTTTGCATATCCGGTTGGCAAGTTGGCAGATCGTTTTCCAAACAGATTATTATTGATTGTCGGATTGTTAATCCTGATTCTTGCAGATCTGATCTTGTCAGTAACAGGAAAACAGTGGCTTATGTTTATTGGCGTTAGTTTCTGGGGATTACATATGGCTTTTACGCAAGGACTGTTGTCAAAACTGGTTGCAGATAGTGCACCTGAATTTTTGAGAGGAACAGCCTTTGGAATTTTTAATTTAATGGTCGGGCTTGCCTTGTTGTTTGCCAGTGTCATTGCTGGCTTCTTATGGACACACTTTGGTTATTCAATCACTTTTCTTTCAGGTGCAGCGTTTGCATTTCTGTCATTACTAGGCTTTCTTTTTTTTCCAGTCATTGAATCAAGTTTTAATCCTGATTAGATAAAAGCATATTTGGCGCCCATTACGCCAAGTATCACAGCAAGCATTATCTGAAGCATTCGGTCAGGAAGTTGGGAAGCGATTTTTGAGCCAAAATAAATTGCTGGCAACGAACCACATAAAAGCGCGAACAACAAAGACCAATCCACATGGCCGAGAAAAATATGACCAATGCCTGCTGTTAGTGTGAGCGGAACTGCATGAGCAAGATCAGTTCCAACAATCCTGAGTGAAACCCATCTTGGATAAAGTAACATCAATACAGCAGTTCCAAATGCACCAGCACCAATAGACGAAAGTGTCACCAGAACCCCAAGGAAAAGACCACAGATAAAGGTCCAGAAGTATGGGTGATTCTGAACGCCTTTCTGTTCGGGGTGTAAATGAACATTCATTGCATGCTTCAGGATTCGGTTTCTAAAAACCAGAACCAAAGCCGTAAGCATTAGCATGAAACCCAAGGAGGTAGTAAGCAAATCCTGATAAGCACTAGAGTCAGGAAAATACCGGTGAAGTAGAAAGACGGTCATCAGGGACGCGGGGAGGCTACCACCCAGCATGATACCCATGACTTTCCAGTTCACGACTTTCTGTTTGTGGT
>JBECKS010000130.1:0-67863 GCA_040235395.1 Pseudomonadales bacterium
TGCGCATGACCTTGAGAGCCATACCCAATAATGGCTACCAATTTGCCTTGAATGATTGATAAATCAGCGTCTTTATCGTAATAAACCTGCATTTTCTGTTTCCACCTTTAAACGTTTAAATTAAAAAATAACTAAAATCCTGCTTATCCTAGAAGAACTTTCTAGATATCTAGAGACTAAGCACTTTTTCCCCTCTGGAAATTCCGGTAACACCGGTTCTGGCAACCTCAAGAACAGTAAGCTCTCCCAAGGCCTGCAAAAAGGCGTCGATTTTATCACTAGTTCCAGCCAATTGAACCGTGTAAGTTGAATTTGTTACATCAACAATCTGACCTCTGAAAATATCAGATGTTCTTTTAACTTCAGCACGCTGAGCACCAGCCGCCTTAATTTTAACAAGCATCAACTCTCTCTCAATGTGTGAGCCCTCTGTTAAATCGACCAACTTGACTACTTCTACAAGTTTGTTGAGCTGTTTTGTAATTCTCTCAATGGTTCCATCATCACCAGAAGTTGTGAGGGTTAACCTAGACAATGACGAATCCTCTGTTGGAGCAACAGTTAAAGAATCAATGTTGTAACCTCTTTGTGAAAACAGGCCCACAACTCTGGAAAGCGCTCCAGCTTCGTTCTCCATCAATATCGATATTATTCTTCTCATCTAGGTACGCTCCGTCTTGCTCAACAACATGTCACACATAGCTCCACCCTTGATGGACATGGGATAAACATGCTCGCTTTGGTCAACATGGACATCAAGAAACACCAACCTATCTTTTAAGGAAAAACACTCCTTCATAGCACCTTCAAGATCCTTAAAGTTTTCAACGTTAATACCAACATGCCCATAAGCCTCAGCAAGCTTCATAAAGTCTGGTAGTGACTGCATGTAAGAGTGAGAATAGCGGCCCTCGTATTCATTATCTTGCCACTGTTTAACCATCCCAAGTGCCTGATTGTTAATATTGATTATTTTTACTGGAAGGCCGTATTGAAGACATGTAGAAAGCTCCTGAATGTTCATCTGGATACTTGCCTCTCCAGTTACACAGGCAACTGTCTCTTTTGGATTCGCGACTAGGGCTCCCATAGCCGCCGGCAAGCCAAAACCCATCGTCCCCAGCCCACCTGAGTTAATCCATTGCCTAGGGTTATCAAACTTATAGTACAGAGCCGCAAACATCTGATGCTGTCCAACATCAGAGGTAACTATGGCTTTGCCATTTGTAGCTTTATACAAAGCTTCCACAACCTGTTGCGGCTTAATCTTGGCACCTTCTTGATAATCATAGGCAAGGCAATTTCTAGAACGCCATTGATCAATCTGTTTCCACCATTTCTCCAAAGCTTCCTTGTCAATTCCGGATGCATTCTGCTTTACCATCTCCTCCATATCTTTAAGCACATATTCAACTGAACCTACAATCGGAATATCTGCATTGATGATCTTGGAAATGGATGCCGGATCAATATCAATATGAATAACCTTAGCCGAAGGACAGAATAATCTGGGGTTATTCGTTACCCGATCATCAAAACGTGCACCAACTGCCAGGATTAAATCAGAATTATGCATGGCCATATTTGCCTCATAGGTACCATGCATGCCCAGCATTCCAATAAACTGCTTATCCGAACCTGGGAAACCACCCAAGCCCATCAATGTATTGGTTACAGGGTAGCCAAGTGTTCTAGCTATCTTAACCAACAGTTTCGATGAGTTACCCTGAACAACACCCCCGCCAGAATAAATGACAGGTCTTTTCGCTTTAACAAGCTCTTCGACAGCCTTTTTAATCTGTCCTGTATGGCCTCTTGTTACTGGCGTATATGAACGCAACTTAACTTTCTTAGGGTATTCGTAAGCAAACTTCTGATTAGGATCTGTGCAATCCTTTGGTATATCGACAACAACAGGACCGGGCCTTCCAGTCGTTGCAATATGGAAAGCCTTTTTGATAGTTAAAGGAATATCTTCAGCACGTTTAACTAAAAAACTATGCTTAACGATGGGTCTGGATACCCCTACCATATCGGTTTCCTGAAACGCGTCTTCGCCAATCAAGGTGCTAGCAACCTGACCAGAAACGACCACAAGTGGAATTGAATCCATATAGGCTGTAGCAATTCCAGTAATAGTATTCGTCGCGCCAGGACCCGAAGTAACTAAAACAACACCAGGTTTTCCGGAAGAACGAGCGTAACCATCAGCAGCATGAGCAGCAGACTGCTCATGACGTACAAGAAAATGTTGTACTTTATCCTGCTGGAATAGAGCATCATAAATATGCAGAACAGCCCCACCAGGATATCCAAAGATGTGCTCAACTCCTTCATCCGCTAAAGAACGGATTAGCATTTCAGCACCATTTAACATTTCCACAATCATTACCCCATCAGTATCAAGAATAAAAACACCAGAATCACTTATCATCGACTTAGATAAAGTGAAAGCGTTTAGCACACTGTGCTTAAAACATATTTTATGAAGTTAGAAGCAACACAATGAACACCATCCATTCACCGGCTGCCACAGGCAAACCCACCTTTGAGCTGATATTTTATCAGCTTGCCTGCCAGACCTTCCTTAAGGTTTCGAAAGGTCGACATACCTTAATAGCGATAGCTATATTGATATGCTTTTCGGGAGGTAAAACAGACACAAAACCCGAGTAAAAAGTCTTATGCTGTGAATACTGTTAGACCGTTTAAGTCAATGGCTGATGGTGACACAGTGCCGCTAATTGTCAATACTGACGTTATAAGCTATCCTCAAAATGCAGCGGTCAGGTTCATTTGGAAACAGAAAGCATTTTATGAAAAGACTAATACACAAAAGCAAATTTAAAGCGGTTACTCCCTTGGTAATGTCAATATTTTTAGTATTGTCTGCGCCATGTTTTGCAGCCAAGTTCTACACTTGGACTGACGAAAAAGGAGTTCCCAATTACTCCGATAAACCTGATGACAATAATACTGCTGAAACCGTGGATGTGTATGCACCCAAACCCTCATCCAGCGCGTCAAAAAGTACTGGTTCTCAAGAATCTCCAGGCACGGATGATGCGTCAGAAGATAGTAAGAACGCAAATGCACAACATGCAAACTCAGTGGAAGATTACTGCAAGAAGCTAGGCGATAACATTAAAACCCTTGAAACAAAGAGCAACATTACTAGCGTTGGTGCAGATGGAAAGAAAACCAATCTATCTAAAGAAGAACAGAAAAAGACCTTGGACAAATCCAAACAAGAATATGACTCAAGGTGTAGCGCCCAATAAACTTAATTAGTGATAAACGAATAGTCCTCCCTAACAGCCTTCCGACCGTGGTATACAGCTTCGATTCTTATATCACGTGCAATCTCACTATTTCCAGGCACCAGATTCAAACTCGCGGAATCCTCATCTTGAAGATCATCGATACCACATATAGGACTAGATAAGTCACAAACAAACCAACTTATCTCGCCATCAACTAAGATCATTGCTTCATCATTTTCGTCATAAGCCTCAAGCGTTAATAAAGGCCCAGCTCCAGCACCAATGAGCACCTCCAATTCACTCCCGTCATCTGTAATTTTCAGACTATTAACATCAGAGGAAATTAATATCGACTTTGAACTAGAGAGTTTTCCAGAACATTCAGCAATAACATCAACACCATAATTATTGAAATTTGAAATAAACTCATCCTCTACATCTGCAGTAAAAACACTGCCTGTCATCACGCCAGAGGCAACTGGCTCGCCTAGATTAAAATCAACATATGTCCAATCAACAAAAGGAAGAACTTCATCGGGAAATCCCTGAACGCTAAAATCTATAGAGACTCCCATCACTACAACATCCTCAGTGGACTCTATATCAAAATTAACCAGATCCTGTTCATGCAGGATATCCATCAATGGAGAATCAATGGCATCCAAGGAAGCGTAGACGGTCTCGGCTATCGCTCCAGCTTCCAAATCTATTTCTGAATTAATCAGATAGGTATTTGAAAATACACTAGCTTGCGACCCAGTAAATTCCACATACGCAGTTTCATCACGTTTTTCCAACTCTCCAGCGTAAGAGCCCAACACACATAAAGGTAACGCAGAACATTGGCTTTGACTTGTAATGGATGAGTCAATCTGACACTGACCCAAGACACCACTTTTTGCGGGGCCTAGCTCAAGCCCAATCAAGGCAGCAACAGAAACGGTGACATCAACGGTCACATGAAAGGCAGCAAAATCAGCAATAACCTGAACACTTGTCGTAAACGGAACTGCTTGTGCTTTAAACTTACCACCACCCATCGATTTCAGTACTGAGGAATCACCACTACTCCACCTCACATCATTACTGATATCAATCATTTGCCCTGAATCCAGCGTAGCAATTGCCCTAACCTGGACCTCCCTTCCTTCCCTTAAAAAATCATCATGCTCTTTCTCAAGAACAAGATTAGTAAGCCCTAGTTCCTCAGAAAGCACAAACTCATACATATCCCTTGTATCACCTTCGGAACAGGTAACCAGAACAAAGACTAACAACGATAAGACAAACCTCTTACCATTTGAACAATACCTCATTACTGCTCACCAAAGGCAAAACGATAAGCAAAGTTCAAGGCTCTGACTTCCACCAAATCATCTTCAAAAACATGTTCATAAGATAAGGAATACGATAATCGAGGATAAAAACTAACCTGTTTTTCGAAACCCACTGTCGCAAAACCAGATTTCAGCGTCTCATCTACGCTCACAGACAATGGAGCTTTTTGATAAGTCCTTAAATCAAACCTTGCATAACCCAGATTTACATACGCCGCCCACTCACTCTCAAAGGGTGATTGCAACCTCAACGCTAAGGATTGATAAGCATCAATATCCGCATAGATGGAAGTATCATCATCCTGATATTCGCGATTCATGACACTACTTCCCAGCTCTACTCCTACTCCTTGCCATAGGAACGCCCCCAGGGCACCCCTCGCAAGTTTGGGGTAAAAATCAACATCAGCAATACTGACCTTCAACACTGAAGCCTCTGCCTTCAGGTAAGGATCAAAACCCATTGCAAAAACGGAATGGCTTGCCCCAAAACAAGGTATCAACATAATGAGAAAGAGGCGTTTAAAATTAAAGGTCACTATAGAATTCCAATGTAGTTAGAGGACATGTAGCAGGATATAAAACCTGTGGATTATTTTCGAGTCTCTACTGCCTTTAATGGGTAAAACCTGCAATCTATTATGGGCTCTAATTCCTTGATTTTTAAAAACAAGTGGAGTAACTTGACCCATTACTCACAAAAAGAACAACAACCATAAATAAAAGCTTTTTCCTATACTTAGCTAGTCTTTGTTGTCTTGGAAAACAAGGGGTTAGACCCAATGTGCGTCAATCCCGGTAGACTGAAAATTAACGGATACAGAATCCAGATAGTTCCTGTTAAAGAGGAATATTCTCAGGCTTGTATAGGGTTGTACTAATGGAGCAAATCATGTCACGCAATGTTTTGGTGAAAGTATTATTAGCCTTGGCTTTAATGCCGAGTCTGAGTGCGTGCCTTGAAAAGGACTATGACAGCTACGCTCTCTACGTTAAAGCTCGAGGCCTTTCGAATACTGAAACCATTATTGTTTCCAATGGTTCAAATCTTCAAATAACTGGTACCAGCGACCTATCCTGGACAGAACTTCAAAAATTCAAACGCACCTACCGAGAAGACAAAACGAATTACAGCATCAGGATTGTAAGGCAGCCTTCAAGCTCAAATAAAGTCTGCCGCGTTCTAAATCCAGTAGGGCAAGCTAGCACATTTGATAGCATTATCAGAATAGAATGCGGCTATCCCGTCGTTATTGCTGACACTGGCTTAACCATGACAACCAATAATGGGCTAATGGTAAGCAACTATGTGGAAGAAGTTGCACTAAACAGCTCTCGATCCTTGACGAGCATGTTAAACAATGAAGTAATCCAAGATCCCAACTCGATTGACCCAAATGATCAGGTATTACGCGTAACGCCAATTTCAACAATTGGAGCCGTTAGCTTTCAGAAACTCTACATGGAAAATGAAACTGTCACGATAAGTTTCTCAAGTGTAGAACAGGGTTGCGAAATTCCTGGTGCGAACAACAACTCTGGGCTTGTATTCAGCTATCCCAGCGCCGGAACATTCATGAACACTGTTCAGACAATCCCCCTGGATCAGGACTGGATTCTTGACGGTACAGATTACAGTAACGGAAGAAGTTGTAAGGATTTCACAAGACCAGAATACTTCCTGACTTACGATGAACTGGAAAACCCAGGTTTGCTTGCCAACTACACTGCAGAATGTTATCCAGCACCACCTGTTGATATCAGTTGCGGGTTTGCTCTCAAGGCAAGAGTTCGTGGATTGAGCTATAGCTCGGGGGAGTTTATTCGCTTAACCGCAACAAGAATGCCTTCCACGACAAGTCATACACTCGACTTAACAACAAGCGCCGCGAAGACTTTTAACCTTGCTTTTCAAGATAATGAAACCTTCACAATTGATATCGATGGTGGGAGCAACCTTGGAGGAAAGGTTTGCACTTTTAGTTCTACTGGAACAAGCCAGGGTTCTGGAACAATCAATAATAGCAATACAGTCGACACTATTACCTGTAATTAGACATTTGTATTTAGAAAGTAGCTAACGCACTTCTAAAGCTAGTTTCTAAACCGCCCCGATGTGCCTTGCAAGCGATTCAAGCATGTAATCATTTTCCTTCCTACTCCCAACAGTTAAACGCAAGCAATTAGCTAAATGCGGATGACTACCATCAAGATTCTTTATCAGAATCCCATCCCCCTTCATTAATCCAGCAATCTCCCTTGATTGCTTTTGCTTCAAACGAATCGTAATAAAATTTGCTTCACTAGGAATAACTTCAATGCCTTTTATAGCATCAAGATTTTTATGTAGATCATTTCTGAGTAAAACAATCTCTTTAGCCTGATCTTCAAGTAGCGAGTAATCATCCAAAGCACATTCAACAAGACTTTGTGTTAATACATTAATATTGTAAGGCAATCTTAGTTTTTCGAATTCATAAATTAGCTCGGCATTACCTACAAGATAACCAAGGCGCAACCCTGCCAAACCAGCCTTAGAAAACGTTCGCATCACCATGACATTTTCAAACCCTTCCAGTAGATGTCGAGAGTCAAAATTTGTGAATGGTGAATACGCCTCATCTATAATCAAAAAACCTTTGCTTAATGCTGCAATTCTTTGTAAATCAGATTCCTTGAACAAAGTACCCGTTGGATTATTAGGTTGCGCAATAAAAATAATTTCAGGTTGGTCTTGTTCTATGATTTTTTCAAGGCGCTCCATATCCAGACTAAAATCATGATTAAGATTCACACCGATATATCCAAGCTTACAAAAGTTTGCAATCATGCGATACATAACAAAACTTGGCTCAATAGATAACACTTTAGCACCAACGTTTAAACCCAGCATAAGAATCTGAATTAACTCATCAGAACCATTTCCAAAAATTAATGCCTTTGAATCATCTAACTTCAACATGCTTGCAAGCTTTTTCCTAAGCCCTAACGCAGAAGGGTCTGGATATCGATTAACATCGATTTCTGATAATTTCATTTCCCATGATTGCAGGATTTTCTCAGGAAACTGGAAAGGATTTTCCATTGCATCAAGCTTAATCATGCCCTTTGAATCCTGAACATGATAAGCAGATATACGCCTGATATCCTCGCGAATATGTGAAAGCAAAGCCTTATTTTCAAGCGACATCGGAGCAATCCCTGTTTTATTCGCTATCAGTTCGACGTAGCAAAGCTGCTTCTGAGTGCGCAGTTAATCCTTCAGCCTGAGCTAATTCGCTTGCCACATTTACTAATGCATCAATATTTTTCTCATTAAGATTTATAATTGAGGTACGTTTAACAAAATCATAAACACTTAAGGGCGAAGAAAACTTAGCGCTTCCGTAAGTAGGTAAAACGTGATTACTACCAGCACAGTAGTCACCAAAAGTTTCAGCACTAGCTCTGCCAATAAAAATTGCACCTGCATTATTGATTTTTTTACAGAGACTCTCTGCTTCTTCTCTTTCAAAAGATAACTCAAGGTGCTCTGGTGCTATTTCATCAATCAACGAAATTGCCTGCTGCTGATTTTCTACAAGAATGAAAGCTCCACGACTCTCCAGAGATTTCAGAATAACGTCAGCGCGTGGCATCACTGTAATCAAACGATTAATAGCTTCTTCAACCTGATTAAAGAATATTTCAGATTCTGAAATCAGCATGGCTTGCGCCATTTCATCATGCTCAGCCTGAGAAAATAGATCCATGGCAATCCAGTCAGGGTTTGTGTTCCCATCACAGTAAATCAGGATTTCGGAAGGGCCTGCAATCATATCAATGCCAACCTTGCCAAAAACCTGCTTTTTAGCACTGGCAACATACTGATTACCTGGACCAACAATTTTATTCATCGATGGAATTGTTTCAGTTCCATAAGCTAAAGCCGCAATCGCCTGAGCACCGCCTATGGTAAAAACCTGATCAACACCCGCCAGAAAAGCGGCTGCAAGAACCAGTTCATTTATCTCACCCTTAGGAGTCGGCACAACCATCACCAGATTCTCAACACCAGCAACTTTTGCAGGTACTGCATTCATCAATACTGAAGAAGGGTAAGAAGCCTTACCTCCTGGAACATACATCCCAACGGATTGAATAGGTTTAACCTGCTGCCCCAACGAGTGGCCATATTCGTCATCAAAACGCCACTCTGGCAACACTTGATGCTCATGATATTGCTCAATCCTTTTTTTCGCTGTCTCTAAAGCTGTGCGTTGCTTTTCATTGATAGTTAAAAATGCTTGCTCAAGACGATTCTTTGATAACTTCAACTCATTCACCGAAGCACAATCAAGCGAATCAAACTTTTGAGTGTAAGCAAGCAAGGCCTCATCACCTTTTTCCCTGACATCTGCAATAATCGATGAGACAACGGAATCTAGCTCGCTCGATTCAGACGAAACAGAATCCACATCAAGCAACTTTTTTAATGCGGCTTGAAAATCAGGGTCAACAAAATTGAGACGTCGCATCACGATAGACATGGAAATTAGCCTACCACTTTTTCGAGCGAAGAAATTAACTGGCTTACAGCGCTGTGTTTTAGTTTGAAACTGCTCTGATTAACAATCAAACGAGAACTGATATCTGCTATCAGTTCTGTAGGCTCCAGACCATTTTCCTTAAGTGTTTTCCCTGTATCCACCACATCTATTATCTTGTCAGATAAACCAACGATTGGCGCCAACTCCATTGACCCATACAGTTTAATCAAATCCACCTGCTGACCCTGCTCAGCAAAATAACGTTTGGCAATATTTGTGAATTTGGTAGCCACCTTAATTTTGGCACCAACATTCTTTCTATTCACAGGTTCGGCAACCATTAACCTACAACGAGCAATTTTCAAATCAAGGGTTTCATAATAACCCTTGCCACCGTGCTCCATGATGACATCCTTCCCTGCTACACCTAAATCAGCAGCACCATAAGCAACATAAGTTGGAACGTCAGAAGCTCTAAGAATAAGAACATCAAGCTCCCCTGATTTACTAGGAAAAATTAGCTTGCGGCTTTTCTCAGGATTTTCAGACAACTCAATACCCGCCGCCTTCAGCAGAGGCAGCGTATCATCAAGAATTCTTCCCTTGGATAAGGCAAGCGTCAGTTTTTCCATTAATAAAGACCTTTCAACTCCTTCGCTTGATGAGAAGGAATCCTTTTAATTTTTGCACCTAATAGCTGCAATTTTTCTTCAATACATTCATAGCCGCGGTCTATGTGATAGATACGATCAACTACAGTTGTACCTTCAGCAACCAGACCAGCAATCACTAGACTTGCTGAAGCTCTCAGGTCTGTTGCCATTACCGGAGCACCCAACAGGTTTTTTACCCCTGTACAAATAGCAGAATGCCCTTCTAAGGCAATATGAGCCCCCATTCGATTGAGTTCCTGAATATGCATAAACCGGTTTTCAAAAACGGTTTCAGTCACTGTTCCTGTACCAGAAGCAACTGCGTTCAAGGAAGTAAACTGAGCCTGCATATCCGTAGGTAATGCTGGATAAGGCGCAGTTTTCACATTAACCGCTTTGGGTCTCTCACCCTTCATATCAAGCTCAATCCAGTCAGTGCCAACATTTATGTAAGCTCCTGCTTCTTCCAGCTTACTCAAGATAGCATCAATATTATCGGGCTTAGCATCCTTTACCAGAATACGACCTTTCGTGGCTGCTGCTGCAACCAGATAGGTGCCTGTTTCAATTCTGTCAGGAATGACATTGTAATGAGCACCGTGTAATCGTTTTACGCCATTAATAATAATATGACCCGTGCCCGCTCCCTGAATATCAGCGCCCATGGCTATCAAGCAATTGGCCAAATCCACTACTTCAGGTTCTCTTGCGGCGTTTTCAATGATTGTTTGGCCATCGGCAAGTGAAGCCGCCATCATGAGATTTTCTGTGCCTCCAACGGTCACTGTTTCGAGCACCAAATGCGCACCCTTCAATCGCCCATTAACCTTGGCATGAACATAACCATTCTCAACCTTGATATCAGCCCCCATGGCCTCAAGCCCCTTGAGATGAATATCAACAGGTCGACTACCAATCGCACAACCACCTGGAAGGGACACAACAGCTTGACCAAAGTGAGCAAGCATCGGACCTAACACAAGAATGGAGGCTCGCATTGTCCTCACTAATTCGTAAGGAGCTGTAAAGTGCTTAATGGAATTGGCATTTATCTCTACTTCAAGTTTCTCATTGATTAACAAATCAATGCCCATGGTACCGAGCAACTCAATCATGGTGGTCACATCCTGCAAATGAGGAAGATTTCCCACCGTGACCGGCTCGTCAGCTAAAAGTGTAGCTGCTAGCACAGGAAGCGATGAATTCTTTGAACCCGAAATTCGTATTGTGCCATTTAACTGGGCACCACCAGTGATAAGTAATTTATCCACAAAAAACCTTTACGTACTTATAAAGACGTTATCTAGTAAAGAAAGGGTAATAACTATTAGAGAGAAAACTTCTTTTCCTGCTCCCACTCGGCTTTGGTGAACAGGCGCATGGTTACAGCATGCATTTCACCACTTTTTATTCTGTCATTGATACATGCATAGACTCGCTGCTGGCGCTTCAATGAATTCAAACCTTCAAAAATATCGGAAATAATCCTGATCATATAACTATTACCATTCACCTGAACTGCAACATCTGCTTCAGGCATGGTACTTTGAACTAATGCAATAACTTCTTCTTCGTTCATGAACAAATAGCTTTGCCAAAAGACCTAATTCTTGGCTGTTGCCGCAGGTTTATCATCCACTTCAATCTTGGCATTCCAGTTAGCTATCAGGTTATCCATATTCTCTCCATTCTTCATCATGGTCTCAGAAAAGTGACTATTGTAGGCCTTAGCCACATTGACACCATTAAGAATCACATTAACTACTTTCCAGGAACCATCAGCATTTTTCCTCATAGTGAAGCTCAAAGGAAAAATGGTTCCTTCAGCAGTTTTAACTTCCATCTTCACCGCCTGCATCGACTTACCAGCATTCTCACCGTCATCTGGTAATACTGTAATTTCCTGACTATCAAAAATGGATAGCCCTGTTGAATAGGTATCGACAAGACTTTCCTTAAAAACCTGAATGAACTTCTCTCTCTGCTCAGGCGTTGCAGCCAAGTAGTATTTCTTGCCCATGACAAACTTCGAAAGCGTTTCAAAATCCACAGCAGGGACCATGTATTCATTAACAATCTTTTTATAGCCTTCGGGATTCTGTTTAAGGCTCTCTGACTGGGCATTCATTGCGCCAACCAAACCATCCGCTGTTTTCTTGACGAAAGCATGGGGAGAATCAGCATCATCTGCAGCATGAGCGTTAAGTATCAGGGTTGAAAAAACCGCTATCAAAAGATAACGCAAACCTGCTTCTAGCTTTTGTTTCAACATAAATCTTCCTCTTGAACTGTTCCAGTTGAACCATTTTTCTGAGTCTGTCTATCTCAATCAGGAACCACCCTAACTGAAATAACTTCTTCAAACATTAGGGTTAGTTTCAGGGGATTTAACTGAATTAATCATTAATCCACCTGAAAAATCTCTCAAATACCCAAAATATACGATGGAAAGGATATCCCCACGAAGCCCTAAGTATCTGGCTTAGGGCAGGATTCTTGGCTCACCAAACGGGGGCAACTATAACATAATCCGATAGCATACCGTATAGCAAAATAGCCTTAACCCGCTATCATAACGGGCAACACAAAAACCTCCTCAACCCTTTGTCTTAGAGGAAAATATTAAGTTTTATCATGGCCACGCAGAACGATAAAAAATCAACACTAGCTAGAAAAATTGAACTCGTCATCTTTGATGTAGATGGCGTAATGAGCGATGGAAAAATTACCTACACTAACGAAGGTATGGAAATAAAATCCTTCAACGTCAAAGATGGATTAGGCATTAAACTTCTACAACGGTCTGGCATTAAAACAGCCATCATTACTGGCAGAAAATCTGACATTGTTGCCTTGCGCGCAAAAGAACTTGGTATCCACCACCTCTTACAGCAACGTGAAGACAAACTTTCAGCCAGTCTTGAGCTAAGTAAACAACTGGGTATCCCCACTGAAAAGATTGCTTACATGGGAGATGATCTTCCCGACCTCTCAGCCATCAAATATCTAGGCTTTGGTATCACTGTGGCAAATGCTCACCACCTTGTAAAAGAACAAGCTGATTATATTTGCCAGAAAGATGGTGGCGATGGTGCAGTCAGAGAGGCCTGTGAATATATTCTTGAGGCTCAGAATAAACTCGACGGTATCTTAAAGTCTTACATGAATACAGAAGCAAGTGACAACTCATGAAGTCACAAACACCCTTCATTCTAAGTATGATTACCTTGATGATTCTGGGCTCCATTCTCTTTAACAGCGAAAGCGAAAGCATTACCCGTCTGTTTTCTGTGTTACCAGGAAAAAAAGTAAAAGAAAAAACAGAACTGATGGATTTCAGGATAAACAGCTTTGAAACTACAAACTACGGAGATGAGGGCATACTTGAGTCAAAACTTTTTGCCAGGGAATTATCATCCTTTGAAAATAATACCCGAACTGAAATGATAGCTCCGAAAATCACTTTTTTTTCAAAAGAGTCCCCAAAAAGCCCTTGGGAGCTAAGTTCCAACACCGCACAAAGCAAAACACCTCACACAAAAATTCTTTTCAATGACAATGTCATTCTTAAGAAACTAGTGATAGCAGAGAAAGACTTCCCCCTTGAAATCCTTACGAGTGAAATCATTATCGACTCAGAGAAAAAACTTGCTGAAACAGAACAAAGTGTTGAAATCGTATCAGGAAGTAATCAAACAACAGGGACAGGTTTGCTTGTCAATCTAGAACAGAACACCTTAAAGCTGTTGAAAGATATTAATAGCCAGTACCAACGCAAACAGGAAGGCCCCAAATCCTTGACGAAAGTTAAGTCAAATAGCTTCTTTCTGGATAATGGCACTCGCAAAGCCACTTATACGGGTCAAGTTATCTTTACTCGAGGCAACATCACGATTAAGGCAGATAGCATGGAAGTCATCCAAAATGAAAATGGCGAGCGTCATGCATTTGCTTATGGCAATCCTAGCTATTTCATTCAGCAATCCGCTGTAGACAACAAAGCTATTCACGCGCAAGCCAAACGCTTCGAATACAGCAGTGCTACACAGATTCTAAAAATGTTTGATCAGGCAAAACTGGAGCAGAACAATGCGGTCGTGGAAGGCGACTACTTGTATTATGATACCCGCACTGAAAATATCGGCGCGGAATCTGCGCCAGATAGTCGCGTTAAAATGGTTCTTCCCGTCAACTGAGCAATACCATCGTGAAAAAAGTTCTCAAAGCTCAAAACATCGCTAAAAGTTTCAAAGGCAGGCAGGTTGTCCATGACATATCCATTTCCGTTGAGCAGTCACAAATAGTAGGCTTGCTGGGTCCTAACGGTGCAGGCAAAACTACTAGCTTTGACATGATTGTTGGACAGATTCCCTGTGACAAAGGCCAGATACTTCTCGATGAGGAAGATATAACACGACTTCCCATGCACCAGCGCGCCCGCAGGGGTATTAGTTACCTACCACAGCAGGCATCCATTTTCAGAAAACTAACGGTCAGGGAGAACATCCTGTCTATTCTGGAAATCAGAAAGGAACTGGACAAAAAGCTAAGGGAAAACCTTCTTCACGACCTTATCGAGGAGTTCCAGATAGGTCATGTTGCCGACAGCCTTGGCATGAGTCTTTCCGGTGGTGAACGTCGAAGGGTTGAAATCGCAAGAGCCTTGGCCATTGAACCCGCCTTTATTCTTCTAGATGAACCATTTGCTGGCGTTGATCCAATTTCAGTAAACGAAATAAAGAAAATCATCCTTCAACTAAAAGAACGAAACATTGGTGTTCTGATTACCGATCATGACGTCAGGGAAACACTCGACATCTGTGAGAAGTCTTACATCGTCAATGCGGGGAAAGTCATTGAGGAAGGCGATGCAAAAACCATCTTGTCCAACCCTCTCGTGAAAGAAGTCTATCTCGGTCAACAGTTCCAGCTCTAAAAACACCCTCACTAAAGCTAAATTTCTTGATACTTCTCATGGAATTCGGCATAGATATTGCTTAGACTAGAACCTTTCCTTTGGTAAGCAATAAGTAAGCCAATTTTTAATGAAGTCCTTAGCATGAAAGCTTCCCTACAACTCAAGTTTAGCCAGAACCTGACAATGACGCCTCAACTCCAGCAGGCGATCAAACTCTTGCAGCTGTCCACTCTGGAGTTGCAACTTGAAATCCAGCAAATGCTTGAAACCAACCCTCTCCTCGAGCAGGAAGATGAGTTTGAGCAAATGGATCTGCAGGAAAACCTTCACAGTGACGAACATGTAGATAGCTCTGAGGATGGCGAGCAGGATGCTGACTATAGTCAGGCACAATATGAGCAGGAAGTCGAAGAAAATCTATACGAACTGAGCCCATACGACGTTCAGGAAGATGTGGCCATGGATCCTACACAGGCCAGTGAACCGGATTATGAAGATCATTTCACACAAGACAGCCTGGTCTACGAAAATGCTAATACCTATTCCGATGAACAAAGCGCCGGTCAGTTTGAGCAGAATGGCACTGAAACGTCACTTGGCGATTATCTTCTAGAGCAATTAAACCTCTGCAAGCTTAGCCAGAGAGACTTGGCTATTGGTTATTTCCTGATTGAGTCTCTAGACGAACGTGGCTTTCTCAGCATGCCAGTAAAAGAAATCGGCGATGCCATCAACCGTTACCAACACAATGGCGCTGACCTTGTTGAAGAAGATGAAATTCTGGCTGTACTTCACCGCATCCAGCAGTTTGAACCCAGCGGCATTGCAGCACAGGATTTACAGGATTGTTTACTGATTCAGTTGAAGCAACTACCAGAACATATTCCTTATATCACCGAAGCTATGACACTGGTTAAACGCTATTTCAACTACCTGGCTTCAAAAGATCTGTTGCAGTTAAAACGCAAAACACGTTTTTCAGAAGAACAACTTAGTTCAGCCATAAAATTGATACAGAATCTCGACCCAAACCCCGCCTCAAAAATCATTCAGACCAAAACCGATTACATCATCCCCGACATTATCATCAGAAAACACAATGGTAAGTGGTTCGCCGAACTCAATGAAAGCGCATTACCCAAAGTGCGTATTAATGATTTCTACGCAAGATCCATAAAGTCAGTGAGAAATACTGATGACAGACAATTTCTAAAACAGAACCTTCAGGAGGCTCGCTGGTTCATCAAAAGCCTTCATAGCCGACATGACACACTTCTTAAGGTTGCTACCGAAATTCTCAAGGTTCAGGAAGGGTTTTTTGAGGTTGGTGAAGAGGCTATGAAACCTCTGGTGCTTCACGATATTGCTGAACGTGTAGGCATGCATGAATCCACCATCTCCAGAGTAACCACCCAGAAATACCTGCATAGTCCACGCGGTGTATTTGAATTGAAATATTTTTTCTCAAGCCACGTCACCACAGAGGCAGGTGGAGAGTGCTCATCTACCGCCATCCGGGCTCATATCAAGAAGCTTGTCGCTGCAGAGAATAGAAAGAAGCCCTTAAGCGACAGCAAAATCGCATCACTTCTGGCTGAGCAAGGCATTCAAGTGGCGAGAAGAACCATTGCAAAATACAGGGAATCTCTTTCCATCCCACCTTCAAATGAACGAAAGCAACTTCTGTAAAACAAATTCATTTCAGGAATAGCGAAGCCCCGCCAACAGTGGCAAAATGCAGTCTTCGTTTTTGAGGCAGAATTCCATTTTTATTGAGACTAGCGAAGTAATTGCTTGTTATGAGTTCCAGAATTCCATCTACGCTTTTCAACCCTTCCAACGTACTGTGTAACGTGAATGCCGGAAGTAAGAAAGCCTTTTTCGAAATCGCCGCAAAGGAAATCTATCAGGAAGCCAGTATCGACAACTGGCAATCACTTTTTGATGCCCTCATTGCGCGAGAGAAAGTAGGTACAACCGGTTTCGGTGATGGCATAGCCATTCCTCACTGCCGGGTTGCCTCATGCAAGCAACCTACTGCCCTATTTGTAAAGCTAAGCAAGGCTATTGATTTTGATGCTGTTGATGGTCAGGAAGTGGATTTAATTTTTGTTCTGGTCGTACCAGAAGAGGCAAGTAGCGAGCATCTGGACATACTGTCTGTGCTAGCAGCGATTCTGGAAAAAAATGCCTATCGCATTTCCTTACGCGACAGTCAGACCAATGAAGAGCTCTTGAAGCGACTGGAACGCATGATTCAGGAGCAAGATCAGGAACAAGAAGAGTAAGAGTCATGCAACTCAAGATTATCAGCGGACGTTCGGGTGCAGGAAAAACAACAGCCCTGCAGATTCTTGAAGACCTGAATTTCTACTGTGTTGATAACCTTCCCTTGTTTCTCCTGCCCGAGCTAGTCAAGCAAATTCAGTCAGAATCTACAAACCACCCTCAAGCTATCTACGAAAATATCGCCGTTGGAATCGATGCCAGAAACCTCGCCTCACAAATCAGGAATTACGCAAAAATTATTGAAGACCTGAGCAAGCATGTTAACTGCGCCACCATTTACCTGGATTCAAAAGATGAGGTCTTACTGAGACGCTTTAGCGCAAGTCGTCGAAAACACCCCTTAAGCAACGAAGAGGTTTCTTTAGCTGAGGCCATTGCCAATGAAGTTGAGGTGCTCAAACCAATCGAAGACCTTGCAAATCTTACCGTGGATACAAGCAACCTGACGGTCCATCAACTTCGAGAAACCATTAAGCAGAAAATCTATCAGGCAAACTCCCAACAAACCTCAATATTGATTCAATCCTTTTCATACAAGCATGGAATACCCATTGACGCTGATTTTGTCTTTGATGTCCGCTGTCTCAAGAACCCGCATTGGGAAGAAAGTCTTAAAGAACTAAGCGGGCTAGATCAGCCTGTGCAGGACTTTTTGATAAAAGATGAAAAAACCCAGGAAATGCTTAACGACCTGGACTACTTCCTGAATAAATGGGAGACCGAATTCGAGGCCAATAACCGTTCCTATTTAACGATTGCCATTGGCTGCACTGGTGGCAGGCACCGTTCAGTATTTATGGTTGAAAAACTGTCTGAAAGACTGAAAGTTAAATCCCGAAAAGTTAAAGTCAGGCATCGAGAAATAGGAAGCAGATAAACCATGTTGGAAAAAGACATTCACATCATCAATAAACTTGGCCTACATGCCCGTTCAGCCTCAAAGCTGGTATCGGTTTCTTCCAACTATCTTTCAGATATCCAGATTACCTTCAAGAATAAACAGGTAAATGCAAAAAGCATTATGAACCTGTTAATGCTTGCCGCCAAAAAGGGAGACGTCATCACCGTGATATGTGAAGGGGAAGATGAAGAAGCAGCCATGCAGGCAATTTGCGACTTAATCGATAGGCGCTTTGACGAAGAAGAATGATGTTTATTTTAGCTGTTCAAGCAAACCTGTTCCTAAGCTAATCACTGTTATCACCTACTCTATCTGTGAAACTTCACTACAAATAAAGTACACTCTGCTTTCTTCTACGTGTTGCATAACACCTGGATTTTTTTCACACCCTTTTCCTGTAAGAAGTAGCAGCAATGTCACTTTCAGATAATAAAAAAGTACAGACACGCATCCATGAGATCAATAAAGCGCTAAGCAGCGGTACCTTTATTGAGGCGCGTCAGATGCTTAACAGCATTCCTCCTGAAGAAATTGCTCACCTCTGTGAATCACAACCGCCCGCAACACGAAATCTGCTTTGGCAATTGATTGATGAAAACCTGCAAGCAGATGTTCTGAATGACCTAAGTGAAGATATCCGTAGTGAATTCATGAACTCTCTAGGCACGGAGCAGTTGATTCAGATTAGTGATGGTCTTGAAACCGATGACCTGGTAGACATCCTGCAACAACTTCCGAAAACTATTTCGAGCCGCCTGTTAAATTCAATGGATGAACAGGATCGCCATCGCGTCGAACGCGTTCTGGATTATCCAGATGACACTGCCGGTGGCTTAATGAATACCGATACCATCACGGTCCGGCCTGATATTAGTCTTGACGTGGTACTTCGTTACCTACGTAGACTCAAGGAATTGCCTGATACCACTGACAACCTCTGGGTTGTAAATCGTAATGACACCTTTATTGGTGTGCTTCCCTTAGGAAAACTTCTGACCTCCGACCCTACCATGACTGTGAGGGAGGCAATGGACACTGAATTTGAACCCATACTGGCCTCCTCTTCGGATACCGATGTCGCCAATCGTTTTGAAAGACAGGATCTTGTGTCAGCGCCTGTGTGTAATGAAAACGGAACCTTGCTAGGCCGTATCACCATCGACGACGTGGTTGATGTCATCCGTGAAGAAGCCGACCATTCTCTTTTGAGCATGGCGGCATTAGATGAAGACGAAAGTACGTTTGCCCCCATCCTGAAAACAAGTCGTAAACGTTCTGTATGGCTTGGGGTTTATTTACTGACGGCATTTCTAGCCTCCTTTGTGATCGACCAGTTTTCTGCAACCCTGTCTGAAATCATCGCGCTCGCTGTACTAATGCCCATCGTCGCGAGCATGGGTGGCACCGCGGGCAACCAGACTTTAGCCATTGTTATTCGAGGTCTTGCACTTGGACAAATTGGCAAGGCTAACGCGCGCCACCTTGTTTCCAGAGAGTTAAGAATTGCTGCAATCAACAGCCTGGTTTGGGCAAGCATCATTGGGCTGATTACCGAGCTCTGGTTCAGGGATTTGCGAATTGCCTATGTCATTGCATCAGCAATGGCTATCAATTTCCTTGTCGCAGGTTTTGCAGGTTCATCACTTCCATTACTAATGAAACGCCTGAATATTGACCCTGCACTTTCTGGTAGTGTTCTTCTGGTAGCCACAACGGATGTTGTGGGCTATTTCGTTTTTCTGGGTCTAGCCTCTCTCTTTTTCATGTAATGCACCAAGAGCATTCATAAATCGTTATGGAATATATCAAACAAAGCGGCACAGAAAGGGCTAATAAATCTCAACAGAAAAGAGAATTCGCTGCACTTAAAGTACATGCTGAATTTCTGTGCGGACTTAAACCAAAAGCCCAGCAGGAACTAACACTTAATGAAGAAATCCGGAATGGCTTGGCAGAGTTCAACCAGATAAAACATCCCAATGCTCAAAAACGTCATGTGCAATTCATGACACGCCTACTATCAGAATTTAATGAACTGGAAACGCTTCTCGAACAACTACATCAACTCCAGAATCCTCATCTTAAGCAGCAACAACTTGAAAAACAGCTTGAGAACTTAACAAACAAACTATTAAACACTGAACAGGAAAGCTTACATCAGGAAAGCATTGAAAAACTTTTCTCAGAACACCCCGATATAGACAAACAGCAATTCATGCAAATCCTTCGCAATGCTCAGAAAGAAATCATCCAAAACAAAAAAAATGATCAGGAAGAACAGGAAAGTAAGCAGCAGAAACCCGAAGGGAAACAACTAAAAAAACTAAAAAGCCTGCTCAGGGAATTATTATCAAAGAACTAAGCATCCAGACGTCGATGCTGTAATACAGGCATTTTTTCCCGAATAAGTGTCTGGGCATCAAGATCAAGCGTTGTTACCAACACACCTTTCCCGCTCTCGAGACACCCTAATAGAGAACCATCGGCATCAACTATCATGCTATGTCCATAAGTCTTACGAACCTGACCTGATGCACTCACGTGTTCTCCACCTTGATTGGCAGCCAAAACAAAGCATTGATTTTCAATCGCCCTGGCTCGAAGAAGAACTTCCCAATGCTTTTCCCCTGTAACATAAGTGAATGCAGCAGGAACCAGTAAAAGCTTACACCCTTGTTCACTGAGCTTTCGATAAAGCTCAGGAAACCTCAGGTCATAACAGATTGAAAGACCCACTTTCAAACCATCAAGTTCGAATGAAAGCAATTCGCCGCCAGGAACAATTGTGTCTGATTCACGATAAGAGCCAATATTATCGCCCACATCCACATCAAAAAGATGAATCTTGTTATAACAGGCAATTCGCTTTCCATTGGGAGCATGGACACAAGATGCTGAATACACTTTCCCTTTTTCACTTGATAAGGCAGGTAAGGATCCCGCAACAATATAGCACTGATATTTTTTTGCCTGCTCAGAAAGAAAGTTTTCTATCGCATGGGTCTGCAATTCCTCCATTGCCAACTCATGAAAGTTGGCGGCAGAAAACATAAAGCAATTTTCAGGCAACAGAATAAGTCGAGCACCTTGATTCGCAGCCTCCTTGATTAAATCAGCTGCCTGAGCAAGATTTTCCTCAAAGTTGATTGTGCTAACCATTTGTACAACAGCAACTGACAGGCTTTTCATTGTTTACCACCTTACCCAATCTTTATGCACACCACTAAAACCGGACGCCATCCATATTTATCTTATTCACTTTTCTGTTCTTCGCCAGTCAAGGCTTCATCAATTCCCTTGCCAATTTTTTTGAAAATTTTCAACGTTAGAATATCAGTCACGATACCTAAGTTAAAAATTCCCAACGCTTTGAATTTCTTGGATTTGATATCAAGCTCCACGATGCTTCCATCAAAGATTTCCAACCCCGCTTTGCCTGACATCGCATCGTAATCAAAATCCATCGGCGAACCAGGCCATTTAATATCGATTGTCATCAAACCCGAACTTTTTGAAGAAGGTTTAAGGTTTAAAGCACTGAACAGTTTTGTTGCAGCTGCCGTTCTTAAATGCCCCTTGAAATGCGTCACCGATTTATCTTCACTGTAATTCCAACGCCCAGTTCCGTTGATAGTCATCAAACCATAATTCAATTGATGCACATTAAAATCCATCCCATGATCATCTGGCATTAAATCAATCCGCCAACGCCCATTCTTCAAGGAACCCAATACCACTGTAGCAATATCAATCTGAGCAAACATAAAATCATCAGGCACATAAGGTTCTGTCACTTTTTTAACAGCCACTTTTTTGCTGTATTCCCCACGCCCTGAATCATCCTTAACGGTTACCTCTTGATATTCAATGCCCTCTAACTGCTCCTCAGTTATTTTCAAATAATCCAGTTTAGCTACGATTGGATTCTTTTTTGAAATCAATTCTTCATCTGGTACCCATATCACACCTTTTAATACTGAATTTTCAACATCTACACGCCACCTGAAATATTCTCTTGTTATAAAAGCTTTCAGATTTTCCAGTTCCTGATCAAAACCTGTAAAACGATCAACCGTCACATCAACCCTATTGATAATGGCTGCCGTATCGTCTTCCTCTGTATTCATGGCAGTGGCTTTAGTAGGTGAAGGATTTGTAGACGAAGGATTGGTAGATGAAGGCTGTGCAGACGAAGACTCTGTACTCTGCTCTCCCACATCATCCATCAGGTTTTTTTCGATATAGTCTACCCATTCATCGAAATCCACATGATCTATTCTTCCAGTTACAACCAACCCTGAATCCTGAGGCAAAGGATAAAAACCATCTCCAAAATGAATTCGACCTCGATCAAAATCACCGTTTTCGCCAACGGTTTTAGTAACAACACCTACACGTTTTCCATAATCCATGCGATAAATTAACCAATCAGGAAATACATCAAGCTGAAGCGTACTCGCCACTGGAACATTTTCTTTTTTAGCGTAAGTTCCTGGCAAAACAATGGCGGTATTTTTCAAATCCGTGTTTACTTCTACCCTGACAATCGACTCCTTGCCACGATAAGTATCACCAGTTAAAGGTAGTAATTCAGAGCTTTCATTACTCGCAGCAGGCACGCCAAGTTCTGGAAGCAAATCGTTTACCGCTTCCAAATCACCAATCGATATAGTCACATCAAAATCTGCAACACCGCTCAAATTATCGAACAACCAGAAGCTTTGCCAGCTTTTAAGATCATCAGCACTGAGCTTCCCCTTACCAGAAATCTGAAACACTTGTTCTCCTTCACTTTCATGTGTCTCTATTTTTCCCTCTATCGGCTTATCAAAAAAGAGCGCACTTAAATGCTCTGTGCTCAGTCCCTCTTTTAACGAATAGTGCAGGTCGGTACTCAGCGACTTCACACCCAACCTGACATCAGGAATAGCGAGTAAGGCATCTTCTGTTTTGAGGTTGACTTCTATCACCTCCTGCTTTTGACCAGGCTCATCTGAAAGCGGCAAATCAAGCATGACATCACTTTGCTGACTGCCTGTTAATACCCAATCTTCAATAACGTGACCAAGAATTTCTTTCAATTCACTTTGCAAGAAAAGTTTCTGAACATCTCCTAAACTTCCAGATGACTGAGCGGATATCTGAACTCGAGGAAGGTTTTCCTTTAGATAAGATTCAATTTCAACTTGCCCATTAAACAACCGAGAATCAAACATTTTTGCTGATGATACTTTAGCCCTGACTCTATCGTTATGAACTAAAACATTTGCTTCTACTTCGTCTACCTGCGGCCAACGTCCAGGTAAATAATCAAGACTAGCATTATGTACATCGATATCGGTATCGAGCGTTGCAAAGGTATAAGGTTCATAGCGCTTCAAAAAAGCAAACAGAAAAATATCTCCTTCAGCTTTACCGTGCTTCAGAAAATCATCAATCCAAACAAGCAAAGACTCAGGTAATTTTCCAAGAAAAAACATCTTGATGTTTTCAAGCCCCATGGGTTGGATATGCGCTTGCAAGGACCAGGCAGGTATTTCTTTTTCACCTGTTTGATAATTTCTAGCTGGAATGTTTGCCTTAAACCGTCCATGTGCTGAAATATTATTAGCATGTAGTTCTGCTATATCACTGGAGATAACAATATCACCAGGAATCATTTCCAACAGCAGATTGGCAGAGAGTGAAGTGATATTCAGGTTTTCCCTGAAAAGATAGAAATTTTCTTCGAGCAATGCGTCAAAGGTCTGTAGTTCCACACCCAGAACCTTAGGAGCATATTCAGCATAAAAATCTATGCCATGGACACCTGGCACTTTGTCAAAGGCGGAGACACCAATATCCTTAATGTAAGCACTGGCATACACTTCTCTTTCGGCATTAAATGGATCATAGGCAAAAACCTGAACTTGCTGAACTGAACCTTCAGGTGCAGCATCAATAATTTTTTTCTTTTTACTTTCCTCAAGAGGAATATAGGGTATTAATTTCCCAACCAAAGAAACAGGAATTCGATTAATCAATAAGCGAGCGAAATCCCTGTTTTCCGGTTTTGATGAATCATCTTCATCAGAGAAATAGAAGGCATTCCATTCCCTTGCAAGCGGTTGACTTAAGTGTTCTGAGCGCCCTTGCTCAAAAATAATTGCCAGATTTCGCCATTGAAAATCACCCCAGGCAAGTTCAAAGTCCTTGAGTTTCAACTTGAACGGGATATGCGGCAGCAATTTCACATATTCAGATCTTTCTTTACTATTGAGAAGTTTCGATAAAGAAATTTCACTTTTTAACTCTAACTTGAAAGCAAGCTCATCAATATTGATATCTTCCACTTCAGCACTTTTCTGCTGCTGTTTTTCAACTGTCAAAGATTCTTCCTGCTTTAACTGATATGCAAAAAGAATATCCTTAATCGAAAAATCAAGTTTTATGCTTTCAAAAACACCTCTGTTTATCTCTATCCAGCTTTTCAAAGCAACTCTGGCATTTTTTGGCTGAACAATCTGATGCTTCGGCCATAATTCATGCTCAAATAAATATGTTAGTTCATTGCGATCAATAGAAAAAAAGCTTCTTGCAGAGAACCCATCAAGATCAAGAGGGTTTCCCTGAAAAACACTGACGAAATCTATCTTTCTTGGTTTTTCTTCATTTGCAGCCACCAACAACCTGGATTCAAGCTGATGATTAAACCATTCGTTATCTAGGGTAAGAGATGGAATTTCTATCCGATAGCTACCATATTTTCCTGCATTCATGCCAAGCTTCATATTCCTGACAAAAATTTGTTCGGCAGTAAAAATATAATTATCCAGAATGCGTTTCAGTTTTTCCTTACTATCGGAGCCCTGAGGTGTTTCAGGTAAGGGTAAGCCATGAACAAGAAGCTTACCCGTTTCATCATCAAATACTAAGTCACTAGAAATGCCAGAGATGAGAACTTTTTTTATGCGTGGGGAAAAAGTAAATAAGCTTTCAATCAAGTCAAGCTCAACAGCCAGATGTTCAACTCGCACACCTTGCTCTTCCAGAGAGCTTTCATCATTTATCTTTTGGACTTCATGATAAGCTTTCCCTTTAAGGCTAATATCACGAAACTCTATAATCGGACTAACTAATAACCATCTTCCACTCATTTCTCCAATTTCAAGTTGGAAATCTGTTTTGTCAGCGACTTGTTGCTCAATGACTTCCTTATATTGAGCTACATCTTTAAGTGCAACACGAAACCCAACCGAAATCATCGCCCACGCCACTAACAGGTATAAAAGCAGATACCTCAAACGTCTAGCCGGATTGGGCGCTGGGGAAAACTGTTCTTGTTCAGACATAAAACCTTAACTCAATGAGCTCAGAAAGTGCTGCGCACTTATTTGACAGTTTTTTTTGACGATTGATTCACCAGGAATCTATCCATTGTTCTCATAAATATTGAATCGGCTTTTGAGACTGTCCATCACAACGAACAACCAAGGCCAAACCAATGCATTGCTAAGGACCGGCAACCAGTAAAACATATCAGGTTCTGCCGGGTTACCAAAAAAACCCTCAAGCAAGCGTATAAAAAGCAGATAAAGGAATGAAAAAAACAGAATCAATAGAAACTGTTGAAATCCTGAAAATATTCTTATCTGTCGATGTACTAAAAGCTGCAGGTACACAATGGTTATCATACTCAAGGCATGTATGCCAAAGACAGAGTCCAGAAGTAAGTCAGTAAGCAAACCAACTAAAAAAGCAAAAAATATTCCAAATCGCCCTGGCAATACGTAAACCCAGAACAATAAAAATAATAAAATCCAGTTGGGTCTTACATAACTTAACCAACTTGTCATGGGGAATATCTGCAAGACCATAGCTGCGTAAAGAGATAACGCAACCAAAGACATGCCCTGTGTCATACGCTGCTCAATCATCAGCAGACTCCACATGACTGGTTTTTTCGCTAATACTTTCCCATTTAGCATCTTCTTTAAACACGAGTAATACATGTCGAGAACGATCAAGCTTTGCCAAGGGCTTTACAATAATCTCTGCAAACTGCCGACCAACCTGGCGATTTACTTCCTTCACAATGCCCACAGGGTAACCCTGCGGAAAACGCCCACCTAGCCCGGAGCTAACGAGAATATCCTCGACTTCGATGTCTACCGTGTTTGGAACGTGGCTTAAACTAAGCTCATCAATAACACCTGTACCCTGTGCTATGGCTCTCACACCATTCCTTACCACTTCTACTGATAGCCCATGGCGTGCATCTGTAATCAGCAAGCCACTGCTGCTGAATTCACTTACAAAGACAATCTGACCCATCAAACCACTAGCATCAATAATGGGCATTCCTACGAAAACGCCATCGCTAGCGCCTTTGTCCAAAACTACTTTATGTGAAAAAGGATCACTATCTAAACCCACAATTTCAGCAACAAGCACTGAGTCAGATAAGGTCGATGATGAACCCAACAACTCCTTTAGGCGAATGTTCTCAGCCGTTAAAGAAGCAAATTTCTGGATTCGCCTTTGCATAATCTGAGCCTGCTCCCTTAACTCTGCATTCTCTTCCAGTAAGGTCTTACGAGATTTCAGGTTTTCGCCCAACCATTCTGAAAGTTGGCCAGGTGCAAAAGCAGGATATTCAACGAGAGGTTTTGTATAAGAAAAAACAAGACGGGGTTTTTGCAACCAATTACTACTGCTATCAACAAAAAGCAGCACAAATGCAACAACAACACATATTGCAAAAGTCCGGTTTAATGAAGAGTCATTTGCAAAAATGCTAGCCATAAAACACTAGCCTTTTGTTTCAGGTATATTGATAAGACGAAAATTTGTTTTGAATACAAACACTAGCTAGAAGAAAGCATTTCCAGATTAGACATCTCCAGAGCCTTACCACCGCCCCTTGCGACACAGGTTAAGGGGTCTTCTGCAACGATAACTGGCAGCCCTGTCTCCTCTGATAACAACTTGTCCATACCCCTCAAAAGCGCTCCACCACCAGTCAAGACAACACCACGTTCAGCAATATCTGCCGCCAGCTCAGGAGGAGACTGTTCAAGTGCGCCTTTTACTGCACTCACAATGCCCGTAAGTGGTTCCTGCAAAGCCGTGAGGATTTCTTCGCTACTCAAAACAAAGGAGCGAGGTACACCTTCTGCCAGATTTCTACCTCTGACATCAATTTCCCTGACCTCAGTCAAGGGAAATGCACAACCAATTTCCTGCTTTACGCGCTCGGCAGTGGCATCCCCAATCAAACTGCCATACTGGCGCTTTACATAGGTAATAATTGCTTCATCAAAGGTATCGCCTCCAATACGCACACTATCGGCATAAACCACACCGCCTAAGGAAATAATCGCAATTTCCGTTGTGCCGCCACCAATATCCACAACCATTGAACCGGCAGCATCCTCCACGGGCAAACCAGCGCCAATTGCTGCTGCCATCGGTTCATCAATCAAATAGACTTCTCTGGCCCCAGCACTCAAAGCCGATTCTTTGATCGCTCTTTTTTCTACTTGTGTAGACTTGCAAGGCACGCAAATCAAAACCCTTGGGCTTGGCGCAATGATTCTGGTTTCATGAACAGAACGTATAAACTCCTGAAGCATCTTCTCAGTCACCAGAAAATCAGCAATCACCCCATCTTTTAAGGGTCTGATAGCAGTAATGTTCCCGGGAGTCCTACCAAGCATGCGCTTCGCAGCTTTACCCACAGCCACAACACTTTTCTGACCGCCGGAAGTCCGAATTGCCACCACCGATGGTTCGTTCAGAACGATACCTCGCTCTTTAACATAAATCAGAGTGTTCGCTGTTCCCAAATCAATAGATAAATCAGTAGAGAAATAACCGCGTAAGCGTTTAAACATAATCTTGGTTTCCTAGTACATCCACTAAGGCAGGCTTATTGGTGAAGCCTCAACCTGCCTAATGTAGCCAATTTCATTGCAGCGCGTATAATGCCCGTGCTGACTGCATTTTGAATTTGATTTTTCGGTTGTTGTTCTATGTTGTTTTGCTGAAGGCTGACTTTCTAGCGGCTTTCCGGTCTCGCTAAGGCTATTTCTACAAAGCACTAGGCTGACTTGAAAAGCTAGCGCTCGTTACTTCACTAACAATCACTGGACACTTAAATACTCTTTTCAGTCCGAGTTCAATCCGATTATCTTCACCCTGCGGCGGCAAAATACACGCTTCTTGCCAGATATACTCGCCACACAATAGAGCTCTCGCTCGCTAACAGAAAGAGGCTCAAAATGGCATCTGAATCTGGCTGAAACATAGAGATAATGCGACCTTCAGGGCAGCGATAAATGTATCAATGCTAGCCTTTTTGAGCAAGGGTATTCATTAGTAAATCGGTTTTAATTTCTTGAACAAAATAAGCACCACTTTCCAAGAACAGACACTTTTACCATGAGCAGAATTACACAAGAAGACATCCAGCATATAGCCGAACTTGCCAAAATTCATGTCGACGAAAAGGAAGGAGAGAATATTAGCCAGAAGCTTAGCAATATTCTTGACCTGGTCGAAAAGATGCAAGGCATTAATACTGAAAACATTGAGCCTCTAGCTCATGCTATTTATCAGAATCAGAAACTGAGAAACGATATTGCAACAAGCGAAAATCAACGCGACTACTACCAACGGCTTGGACAGGTAACTGAAGACGGTTTTTATCTTGTTCCAAAAGTCATTGAATAATTTTTTTACAAACAGATTTTTAATTGATTGACATGTTTAAGAAAAACATAACAGAACTTGCCCAAGCACTGCAGGCAAAAAATATTTCCAGCCTTGAACTAACGCAGTTATATTTAGGAAGGATTAAAGAATTTAATCCCACTCTTAATGCAGTCATCACACTTTGTGAAGAAACAGCTATTAAACAAGCAAAGGCAGCTGATACTTTATTATCAAAAGGAAATACCCATCCCTTGCTTGGCATTCCCCTTTTGCACAAGGATATTTTCTGCACCAAAGACATCAAGACAACTTGCGCTTCCAAAATGCTTGATAATTTTATCGCTCCCTATAACGCAAGTGTTGTTGAAAAACTCAACGATTGCGGCATGGTGACACTAGGCAAAGTCAACATGGATGAATTTGCCATGGGCTCATCCAATGAAACCAGTTATTACGGCGCTGTAAAAAATCCTTGGGATTTACAAAAAGTGCCTGGCGGATCTTCGGGTGGTTCCGCCGCAGCCGTTGCAGCAAGACTTGCACCTGTAGCAACAGGAACAGATACCGGCGGATCAATCAGGCAACCAGCATCACTTTGCGGAATAACTGGTCTGAAACCAACTTACGGTCGCGTGTCTCGCTGGGGAATGATTGCATTTGCATCAAGCCTTGATCAGGCAGGCCCAATGACACAGAACGCTAACGACGCAGCACTCCTATTAAATGCAATGATGGGTAGCGATGAAAAAGATTCAACCTCTTTGATTCTGCCTGAAGAAGATGTGTGTAGAAAATTAACAGATTCAATACAGGGACTAAAAATTGGCATTCCCAAACAGTTTACAATTGAGGGCTTAGACGCCGACATTGAAAAAAGTATTCAGGACGCCATCAAGGTTTACGAAAAATTAGGCGCCACTATTACCGAAGTTGATTTACCCTACCTTGATCTTTCCATCCCGGCTTACTATGTGATTGCTCCTGCAGAATGCTCCTCAAACCTTTCTCGTTTTGATGGAGTACGTTTTGGATATCGCTGTGAAAACCCAATAGATTTGCAGGACATGTATAAACGGTCCAGAAGCGAAGCCTTTGGTGCAGAAGTTAAAAACCGCATATTAATTGGTACCTACGCCCTATCAGCTGGCTATTACGATGCCTATTACATCAAGGCACAGAAAATAAGACAGCTTATCAAACATAACTTTGATGATGCCTTTAAACAGGTAGATGTATTGTTGTCGCCAAGTTCCCCAACCACGGCGTTTGGCTTGGGTGAAAAAACAAACGACCCTGTTGCTATGTATCTTTCTGATATTTACACGATTGGCGCCAATCTCGCTGGCGTCCCAGCAATGTCTATACCTTGTGGTTTTAGCAAAGGCTTGCCAGTTGGCTTACAACTCATTGCACCCGCCCTAAAAGAAGCAGAGCTCCTTAATTATGCTCATCAATATCAACTTCAAACAGACTGGCATCTAAAAATTCCGGAACAATTTTCGTAAGAGCAAAACTGAATATGACATGGGAAAGCGTGATTGGACTTGAAATACACGTCCAACTTTCAACAGAATCAAAAATTTTTTCGTCAAGCCCAACAATATTTGGGCAGGAACAAAATACTCAGGCAAGCATTATCGATCTGGGTTTCCCCGGTGTGCTGCCCGTATTAAATAAAGAAGCCGTTAACAAGGCCATTCGTTTTGGCCTGGCAATCAATGCTGACATTTCAAGGAATACTATCTTTGCCAGAAAAAACTATTTCTACCCTGACCTTCCTAAAGGTTATCAAATCAGCCAGCTTGACGACCCAATTGTCGGTAAAGGAGAAGTCAGTATCCAGACTGAGAACGGTAGCAAGCTCATCGGTATAACTCGCGCTCACCTTGAAGAAGACGCAGGAAAGTCCATCCATGATATTCACTCTGACCAGACAGCCATTGATTTAAATCGTGCTGGAACACCTTTACTAGAAATCGTTTCTGAACCTGATATGCGCAACGCAAAAGAAGCTGTTGCTTATTTAAAACTCATTCACTCTCTGGTGCGCTACATTGATATTTCTGATGGCAACATGGCTGAAGGTTCGTTCCGTTGTGATGCAAATATCTCCATTCGACCTAAAGGCTCTTCTGAACTAGGTACACGTACTGAACTCAAGAACATCAACTCCTTCAAGTTTGTTGAAAAAGCTATCAATCTTGAAATTCAGAGGCAAATTGATGTGATTGAAGACGGGGGAAAAATTGTTCAGGAAACGCGTCTATATGATGCGATAAAAAATGAAACACGCTCGATGCGCTCCAAGGAAGAAGCTAATGATTATCGCTATTTCCCCGACCCCGACTTACTACCCTTAAGTATAGACGACGAATTGATTGAAAATATCCGTAAGGAATTACCTGAGCTTCCCGACGCAAAAAAAGATCGCTTCATGCAGACATTCCAACTTGGCGACTATGATGCCTCTATACTTTCACAAGACAAGGGTTGCAGTGAATTCTTTGAAAATACTTGTGCGCTTTTAACAAAAGCCGACGATGCAAAACTTGTGGCCAACTGGATTAATGGTGATATTAACGCGCGCCTCAACAAGGAAGAGCTCGATTTCGAACAGTTAAGAATATCTGCTGAACAATTATCAGGCTTGATTAATCGTATTTCCGATCAAAGCATCTCAAACAAGATTGCTAAACAGGTTTTCGAAATCATGTGGAGCAATAAAGAAGAAATCAGTGCTGATGCCATCATCGAAAAAGAAGGTTTGAAACAGGTATCCGACAGTGGTGCTATCGAAAAACTGGTGGATGACGTTATCAACAGTAACCCTGAACAAGTCGAAAACTTTCGTCAAGCCGAAGAAAAGAAAAAAGGGAAAATGCTTGGCTTCTTTGTCGGCCAGATTATGAAAGCATCAAAAGGACAGGCAAACCCTCAACAGGTTAATGAAATTCTACTCAAGAAGCTGAATCAAGAATAAGAGTAATAAAAAAGCCGGATTGATTTGATCAACCCGGCTTTTAGATAGCTAAGCTAAATGACGCTTGCTACTTTCTTACTTTCCCCGTTGCGCTATACCAATTACTGTTAGGGAATTTTTTCTGCCTGGCAGCAATTTTCTTATTAATGGCTACTTCAAGCTTTAGCGCTTCAACATCTTCTGACCCCTTAAGGTAGGGAAGTGCGGGCTCCTCAATTAACAATAAAGTTGCTTTGGCATCACTTAATGGCAACTGTGCTACTAAAGCCTTGATGACTGTGGACGAACCCATAACATCAAAATCTTTCTCCCTGAGTGTTCCACCTTTACTTACATAATCCCTCTTCGGCTTAATAAGACGCTTGATGGTTGATAGCGTCAGTTTACGCGTATCTTCATCATCAACATTAAGAAAAACCAGAAGCTTGGGCACATCTTCAATGTCGTGCATGTTCTTGAATACATCTTTAGTTAGCCCCCTGGCCTCTTTAACAACATAAGGCTTGTCACTCAATTTCACGAAATACAAGAGGTTATTCATATCATCAACACCCAGTGATAGTTCCAGTTTTTCTAGATGGGCCTTGAACTTTTCCTTATCAAGCTTTGACTGATTGAAGACACTCTGTTGTAGATAACTAAAGGCAAGAAACATAGTAGCCTGATTATCCTTACTATATTTTTCAGTTAAAGCTATACAAGCCTCATACTTATCATCTTCAAACAACCTTTTTGCTTGAGATGTCCATGTAGCAGCTTGTACTGAAGATGCAAATAGCATCACAAATGCTAATGTAAAAACCTGGCGGAATATCGTTGTTAATTGATGATTAACTATTGATTTATTTTTGTTCATTGTAAAACCCTCTCCTTCACCTTCTAATTCGTATAATTCGTAATCCGGCTTTCAATTATAGACTTGCTTCTATAAGGAAGTCATTGACTGATTTGTTTGATTGAACACTTGAATACAAGCGCTTAGGCTTTTCGTAAAAATACCAGTTCATGTTTGGAGCTTTGCTTGCTATCAAAACGATAGCCAGCTTCTGCAAATTTCTTGATGCCTTCTATATTCTGAACTCGGTTTCTAATGAGATAAGCACACATCATACCTCTCGCTTTCTTAGCAAGAAAACTAATGACTTTATATTGGCCATTCTTGAAATCCTTAAAAACAGGTGTCACGACTGGAAAATCAAGCGCCTTCTGATCCACTGACTTAAAATATTCATTCGAAGCTAGATTCACCAGAAAACCATCATCGCTTTCCTTTAAGGCTTTATTGAGATGCGTCGTAATATCGTTTTTCCAGAAGTCATAGAGGTTCTCACCTTTGGGATTTTTTAACTGTGTGCCCATTTCCAGACGATATGCCTGCATCAAGTCCTTAGGTCGCAGGCATCCATACAAACCGGATAGAATTCGTAAATGCTTCTGCGCATATTCAAAATCATCTTTAGTGAATTGGTCTGTCGACATCCCCTGATAGACATCTCCTTTGAACGCCAGGAGAGCAGGTTTTGAATTTTTTACGTTAAAGGGCAAAGACCACTCCTGATAACGTTGTGTATTCAGTTCTGCAATAGAGGTACTCACACCCATTAAAGATACGAAATCCTTGCTTTTAAATGTTTTCAATTCATCAACCAAGGTTTGTGCATTTTTCTTGAAGACTGGTTGAGAAGGCTTCACAAGTGGGCTTTCTTCAAATTCCATATCAAGTTTTTTTGCTGGTGATATCACGATAAACATATTTTTCTCTTTGTTTTTCCTGTAGTTACAAATGACCACGTATTCTGCTCGATTTATTCGGGCAGTACAATTTTAGAAGCAAACCTAGCACTGACTTGAGTTGACCGCTTTCCTTATTTAGTCGATTATCTTGAAGCTCTAATGAATGATATCCAGAGGAACAAACATGAGTCAGGAAAAGATCTATCACGCGCCAGCAAATTATCAGTCTCACCTTAATGAAGATGGTTATCGGGAGATGTATGAAGCATCTATCAAAAACCCGAGTGAATTCTGGAGTGATCAGGCAAGAAAAACTCTAGACTGGTTCAAGAAGTGGGATGAAGTCTGTCACGCCGATTTTATCAAAGCGGATATTAGATGGTTCTCTGGTGCAGAGCTCAATGTGTCTTATAACTGCATTGACCGCCATCTTCCTGCACGCGCACAACAAACGGCCATCATTTGGGAGGGAGATAACCCTTCGGAAGACAAACACATCAGCTATGCCGAACTCCATGAGCAAGTTTGTCGACTTGCAAATGTCTTAAAAGCTCGAGGAGTTAAAAAAGGAGATCGCGTATGCATTTATATGCCCATGATTCCTGAAGCAGCCTACGCCATGCTTGCCTGCACCCGAATTGGCGCAATTCATTCGGTAGTATTTGGAGGTTTTTCACCAAGCGCCCTTAAAGACCGGATTCTGGATTCCGATTGCCAGACACTCATCACAGCAGATGAAGGCTTGCGAGGCGGCAAGATTGTGCCTCTCAAGGAAAACGCCGATAAAGCGCTAGAGTCATGCCCTAATGTATCAAGCGTCATTGTAGTAAAGAGAACAGGAAACCCAGTGGGCTGGTCTGAAGGAAGGGATATCTGGTATCACGATGAAATCAGCAAAGTATCCCCTGACTGCGATGCCACACCTGTTTCTGCAGAAGACCCCATGTTTATTCTTTACACGTCTGGCTCAACCGGAAAGCCGAAAGGTGTTCTTCACACAACGGCTGGTTATTTGCTTCAGTCTGCCCTTACCCATAAATATGTCCTGAATTATCAGGAAGGCGATGTCTACTGGTGTACTGCTGATGTGGGCTGGATTACGGGACATTCCTATATTGTTTATGGCCCTCTGGCGAATGGTGCTATTAGCTTAATGTTTGAAGGTGTGCCCAATTACCCCGATGCTTCACGCTGTTGGCAGGTTATCGACAAGCATCAGGTAAACACCTTCTACACAGCGCCAACGGCTATTCGCGCATTAATGGCTGCAGGTGATAGCTTTGTAGAAGCATGTTCCAGAAAAAGCCTTAAGCTACTTGGAACTGTTGGCGAGCCAATTAACCCCGAAGCGTGGGAGTGGTACTACCGTGTTGTCGGTGAAGAGCGCTGCCCCATTGTGGATACCTGGTGGCAGACTGAAACGGGCTCTGTTCTCATTGCACCCATTCCTGGCGCCTGCCCGATGAAGCCTGGGGCAGCTAGCCTACCCTTCTTTGGAGTAGAACCCGCTATCCTGGACAATGATGGTAATGAATTAGAGGGAGAGTGTTCTGGAAATCTGGTCATCAAAAGTTCATGGCCAAGCCAGATAAGAACAGTATACGGCGATCATCAACGTTGTATTGATACCTACTTCAGTACCTATAAAGGCTATTACGTCACTGGGGACGGTGCTAAACGCGATCAAGACGGTTTTTACTGGATAACAGGTCGTGTAGATGATGTATTAAATGTTTCCGGACACAGACTTGGAACAGCGGAAATCGAGAGTGCGCTCGTTCTTCATCCTTATATCGCTGAAGCCGCCGTCGTTGGCTACCCACATGATATTAAAGGTCAGGGCATCTATGCCTATATCACCCCCATGTCTGGGAAAACAGTTGATGACAACATAAGAAAAGAGCTTCTTGATCTTGTCACTAAAGAGATAGGTTCCATTGCCAAGCCTGATTTACTCCAGGTGGCACCCTCCCTTCCCAAAACGCGATCCGGGAAAATCATGAGGAGAATCCTTAGAAAAATTGCAACCAACGAAATTGATTCCCTTGGCGATACCTCAACACTCGCTGACCCTAGTGTGGTTGATGTACTTATTAAGGAGCGTTTGAATCAATAAGCTAAACCAGCTTTCAAACACGAAATTTGACACTTTACCTAGCCCTGACAATCTCGCTAGAATCAAGCGCTTTGCAGGGCTCAAGGCATTACCTAAAAATAAATAAATCCCTAGAAATAATTCAAGCAATAACTATAGCCACCCTCTGCGAATAACCACCATTTCTTACACAACTTAAGGAGAGATTTATGTTGTCTGGAACCAGTCAATTTGTTCGAGCTACGTTGTTAGCATTTGCTTCACTGCTAATGCTAGTAAATTCACCAGCTTATGCCCGCTTTGGTGATGGCCTTGAAGCTGAAGAAATGGAGGCATTGAAGAAGGCCTGGGATTTGGATCCTGGTGCAATCGTTAACAATAACAAGGTGCTGAAAAAACTTTCAGCAGACCAAATCTCTGAATTAATCGAATACAAAGATACTTCCCACTATAGCTTCTTACACGTTGTTGTGGTTAAAGGTGAAGAACTCGGTAATGGTGCCTTAGGAAAACAGAATTACAAACTATCCATCATGACGCGCATTGGAAACCGACTGGAACCAATCCCTTTCCAGATAGATGAAGTGGATTTATCAGGTCTAGCCTATATTCCAGGTCTTAAAAAACGGGATTATGCAATTGACGGTACTGAAAAGGTTTTCGATAAACAGGACGAAATAGCTTTCATGTATCGCGATGCAGGCTTGGAAAAATATCAGGCAGGCAAAACCTTGTTACCCAGAGGAAAGGTGCTAAAAGAAATTGTGCTTACCTTTCAAGACCGAAAGCCCAGATACGCTTACCTTGTCGAGGATAACAACAAAAGAAACACTGCTAATTATGTCAACATGGACATCGCCACAGGGAATTTCGACTCCACTTATTACAACATGAGCTGGGATCCCAACAACTTTTCACAGATTCGTAATGTTATTCCCAAAGTTGGACCGGAACAGGGTAAAAATGTGCTGGACAACATTTACTTTGAGGTAAGCACTGGAATATTTAACAAGAACGTTCGTTTCGGATTGAACTCCAAAAAACATATTTTTGCTGAGATCATTGGCATCAAACAAGGCCCAATCAGGGTTAACGCCATGGTAAAAGGAAGAGTCAAGTATGTTGGCATACCCTCCATGCCTTATTACGTGAACATGGTTTTCAGTGAACAAAGTATAAGCTTCAGAAGCCGTACAACATTGGATGGTTATAAATACGCAAAATACGCAGCTGCCATTTTAAAAGATCCTGGAATTTACGTGAGCATGGACTTCCATAATATTGACGGCGCTCACATTAATTTCCATTCCATAGCTGATTCCAATGAGTTGCCAACAGTGGATGGGAAAATGTCTGCAATTGAGCACCGTATTAACGAAGAGAGACTGCCTGGAAACTGGTTCTGGATCGACAGTGGTCACGGCTGGAACATCTATTTTTCTAATAACTGGCCCATCATAGAAGGAGGTCTCTTCGACGCTTTCTTGGCGGGCATGTCCTTCCACATGGTGTATGAAGACGATATTAGCAAAACTACAGAATATGAACGCTTCCCTGGTGGCGAACCGAGAATAGGTGTTGAAGGGCGAGGGATTCCGCAGGTAGCAATGGAATTGATAAGCTCCATTAGCGGTATCCCCTTTAGCGATGTTCCTTCTATGGGCGGTCTTGTTGATTTTATGATTGAAGAGGGTGACAAAGGGGATCTTAATAAATTAAACAAGATTGTTGCAGAAGTGCTCGTTGAACAGAGGGAAATGGGTAAAATCAAAAACAGCAAAGAGCTAGCTGATGCATTTTTGGCAGACTTCAATTTAGTAGGTGTTAGAAGTCCAAATAGGCCTAAGTTGAATCAGGCGTTTCGTACTACTATCGAGAAGCTGGATAGATTTGAGAATTTTAATGTAGGTCAGGCAGCAAAGGATTTCAAAGCAGCAAGTAAAGCAATTGGTCTTGATCTGGAACTGATTCATTATGCCCCCAGAGACAATGTGCTCTGGTTTCCGGACTCAATGGGCGATGGAGGCCCGGATGGTTTCAGGATAGAAGTTCAGGAGCCTCCTAAGTTTAAAATTAACAACATCTAGGGGGTGTTGTTGGAGCAACCATAAAAAAAAGCCGCATTAAGCGGCTTTTTTTTATGGCTAGCGAAAAGTAGGCTTGAAAATAAATCTACTTATCTCTTTTTCGTTTTAAAGGAACTGCTGTAAGCAGAAGTAATAGAATGGACAATGGAAAACGCCCTTCTGGACAGCTTCCCCCTGGTTTAATAGCGTTTATAGGGCTAACGTGATTTGCCGCCGTTTGGGTATAAATTAAATCACCATTTACTAAATTGGTGGCTGGAACACCAAAACCTGTGCTGTTGATAGAAAGATTGGTAATTCCCTGGTCAGGCACCAAGGTCATATCAATATACATGGAGTAATCTGTACTGCTGCCACCTAGTCTGGGTCTAAAATCCATCTGAATCTGAATAGCACCACCACCCAAGTCTGTTAAAAGAATACTATCCACGTTCCAGTAAAGTGGTCTTGGCTGCCCACCAACAAGGGCCAAACCTGATCCATGTTGCCCACCATTGACAAAAGCATCCCTCAAATCTGAATTCTTGTTCTTGCACTCAATCACATTACCATTGTTGGTTGGCTCACCTAAATTTTCAGTTAAATCTTCAAGCAAAACCAAACCAGTTCGCTCAACACGCCCTCTACCGGTATCCTGACAACTATTTTGATCTACTGGATAGCCACTGACATAAAAACCCATGAAGTCCATCCATTCCACACGGCTTCTAGTTTCAAACTTCAACAGAACATCATTTAAGCCCATCCAGTGTTCAAGATAGATGCCATAGAGTGACAAGGAGTCTTCATAGTTTCCGAAATAAAGAGTCAGCTCATCCCCAAACACAATAGGGTTTAATTTAAGACAGCCTCCACCAATCGTTTCCTTTTCTCCAACGGTAGCTACAACAGGTTTGGTACCACCAAAATTAAACGTGTAATCAGCAAGGTCATAATCCCATGTATTATTACTAGCAATAGGAAGCAATCTGGATAAATCCAGATCAAGCACCTGATCATTTGCAGGAGTAATAAGGTCAACGCTAGTGGTGATATTTACCGCGTGTGCCATGCCTGTGGAGGCCACAAGAACCACGCCAAACATTGCTTTCAAATGCCTATACATCTTCACTATGGGTAACTCTCTTACTGAACTTAATTATTATTCTTTTCAATGCGATATATACCTGTCGGGCACCAAGCCTACCCCTACAAGGTAATGTCTACAGCCTTCCAATACTACAACAATTAGCATCAGAATGTTAAACCAATTTATCAAAAGTCCCTCATTCGCACCTACTATATTGCTGTAATCAACACCACCTTAACAGCTGTCATCCACCATTTCATTTGACTGACTAGAGAGCAAAAAACCCTAGCAGGGGAGGAAGGTAACGCTAAATATGATGAAACCGTCAATCCATTGCCCGGATGACCGCACAAAACGCCCTGAAAAGCCCTATAATTGGCAAGAAAGAGCCTCAGAAGAGCTGCTTCTGACTACTCCGTCTCTTCAGGAATGAATATGGCTTTTGTGATATCGAAGTCACATTGGGCTGATTTAGCGCCACTCCTAACTTCCACGCCAAGAGACTTGCTATCAAATATGAATTTATATCCTCCATCCTTACTATCGACAGAGAGCGTAGATTGCTCACCCTGAATCACCAAAGCCTGAAATAGTACATCCTTGAAGGAAGCGTATGGATGATCAACGTAAAACTCTGAATAGATTTTTTCCTTTTTAGCACTAAAGACAGTAAATACAGTTTCAGGAGAAACAAACAAATCGACGAAACAATCACCCCTATCTCCCGACCGACCCAATTCAATTTTTCCGACACCATTAGGAAACTTCGAAGTCTGGGCTGCAAGCATGTTCTGAAGCGCACCATTTACTTCCCCATGCTTTCTATCCAATCTAATACGCTCTGCACTAACCATAGTAGAAACAACAAGCAGAATGGTAACCGCGAGAGAAAGAACTGATTTTTGAAATAGTCTAGTCATACTCTATTGCCTCAACGCAAATACTCTACCAAAATCTTTGGTAACTCTTCAGCCGCATCATTCAAAAGTAACTGGTGCGCATCTTTATCGTCATAATAAACACGCTGTTGGTTTGATTCTGTTGAAGTACTTTCAATCAAGAATTTTCCTGTAGATAATGCATGCTCCTGTTTACCGACTTTTACACGATCTTTTGCATCCACAGGAATCCCACTTTCTCTTTGCCAACGGTTATAAAAGCTCTTTACATTCCTTGTAATAACACGTTTTTTACCTTTGCTAAGACAATTCAGATATTGATCCATGGAAATCTTGGATTGGCAAACAGCATCAGTTTTATAAACAGCCGTTAATCTTGAATCACCAAGCCCCATGGGGTCTATTGTTACAAGAAAATCAATATCCCTATTCTTCTTTTTTGCAACTTCAGTTGCTGCCAAAACAGCAGCACCTCCACCCAAGCCATAACCAATTAATATAACTTTCGAATCTTCCGGAATCTGATTTAATTCTTTATCCATCTGGCTAAGAAAATTGAGCATTGAACCGTTAGTTGGAGAACTTTTTGCGGTCAAATCATTCCAGTTAGATTCAACATACTTCGCTTGATACGACTCAACCCATTTCTTTAACTTCAAAGCCTTCTCAACTTCACCAGTTTTATTACCTGAAATCACATAAATATATGCATGATACGTTTTACCAACATAAACAGGCTTGCTGCTCTTTTTTAACGCGACCAGTTCATCGACTTTACTTTGTCTTTTTTTCAGTAACGCCTGAATCTGCTTGTCAGTACTTATCGTTTTTGTAGATGAAGATAATTTAGACTTCAAACTTGCAATTTTTTCATTGTTAGCTGCAATATCAGCTTCCATCTTCCTTTTTTCAGCTTGCAAATCATTTAATTCCGTTTGTGATGTTTTTTTATCAACATTTAATGCGCTCTTCTTTGTTTCATAGGTTCCGCTATTCAGACCTTGGTCAATCGCACCCAAACCCTTATACCAGGTATCAAGCTCCTTTATGTTGCTTTCGACGAAATCATAACGCTCTTGAGATCTGGCAATCTTTCTATCATGACGATCCAGACGTTTCTCGTTATTTTTTTGTTCTTTCTCTATATTATCTAACTCCACCTGAAGACTTGCATTTTTTCCTGCTAACTGTGCTTTTCTCGCCGAAATAGCACTATCAATTTCGTCAATTTCCTTTTGAACGCTAGCTACGTCTGCTTGCGACACACTTGAAAAAAAATAAAACGAAACGAAAAAGAAAATCTTAAACAATTGAAGGTTTTTCTTCATACGCAGAACCTTGTTTATAAGTATTAAAATCAAAGACAAACATATTTTGAATCTAGCAAAGTTAATACAAAGCCCAAACCATTGAAAGACTAAGTCACTTTATTTCCAGACAGGTAGGAATGCCAACTTGAAACAGCTACAGGCTTAGAACCGATGGGTGTAAGATGCTGAAAAAATTAACATATTAAAAGATTGCTCTGCCCTGTATTCAGCTCCCCTTAATGAAAGGATAGCCAACGGGTTATCATAAAGACTTTGTTGTGCTGGTTCTGGTTGTGTCATACCCACATGCATAGAAGATAGCGACATATCAACGGTCTTATCATGAGTTAACTTATATTCCGCCCCTACTGATGTCAGCCTTAACGTATTAACAGGAAAGATTGCGCCCTCTTTAAGAAAAGGTCTATCCTCATAACCAAAGCGGAAAGCGAGACGTTTATTCCACTGTTGTTCAACACCAAAAGCCCAATATGATGTGTCAACACCGCCTGCAGGAATAGGTATCGTCGAACCAACGTTATTTGGGCTCAATAATCCCAAAAACCCAATCGCATTTACTTCTGTGCTCGTTATGGTTGCATCCCAGGTTTTCCAGACTGAGTAGCCATACCTACGGTATTCGATATTAACCTTGGTCTTATCCAACAACTGCAAACTTACACCTGTAGAAAAAGCAGTAGGCCAAGGCAGGAGCAAATCGATGGCTATCCTGTCTGATGAGCTACCATCCAACAGCAAATTAGTAAACAAGCCAACAACAGGGACGCTATTCAAGCCATTGATAATAGCTGTGATTCCCGGCTCATAATAAACCCTACCGTTTGTGTCATATATATCGTTCTCTTTGGTGCGATATGCCGCCCCCCAAGTCATCCATGGCATGGGCTTCCATTGCACGCCAAAATTCCAGCCATAAACTACTGGTGTTTGTCCTTCGACTATCACCTCACCTACTTTATCCCATGGAAGAAATGGCCAGTAGCCAGCATCTCTGGCCTTACCAGCATCTACGCGCTCCTGATGAATCTGATATAACTGTACACAGTTAAACATCTGGTCATAAATAAACTGGCTACCCGAATCCCTCCTTGACTCGTTGGTTTTACATAAGTCATGTACCACAGCATTAAGGAAGCCAAGCAACTGGCTCTGGCCGTCGAGATAAAGACTAGTCTGAAGCCTTGATTTACTTACTCTCAGCGCAGCACCTACTGACAACTTGTCAGTTACCTGAAACGCCATACCTGGACTAAAAGTAAGCCGCTGTATACCTAAATCGTCCATGAGCGCTAGATTGCCCTGAAAACTCAGTGTTGGAACAGGTGCTTGTGAAGAAACCTGTGCAGCAAAAGCCACTCGCGAATCCGCTGATGATTTGTATCCAATATTTGGAATTAAGATAGGAACTGCTCCAGGAATGGGAATCTGGGTATCAAGATTACTCTCTGGACTATCGAGGGGATCATTAGTAAAAATACCATTTGGATTGATTAATTCAGGACCAAAACAAACATCTCCAGGGATATCGTAATTAAGACTGGGAACTGATGGATCCAAACCGCCTGAAACAGGGTCTCTCCCAGGATTTGATGCCATTGAACCAGGAGTAAACCCTAATGTCGCAAACGGCTTGTATGCCGAATCGCAGCGAACTGTATAGCCTCTATAGAATAGAGTGAACTCAGGGTATTTTGGTGTTAGCTGAGGAGAAACTCTTCTGACTACCTGAAGTAAGGGCGCACCAATCAAACGCCACTCTGAAGAAAAACCAGGCTTCAAATTAATCAATGCTGCAGGATTATAGTGAAGGGAGTCGACACCCACATAATCCGCAGTAACAGCGTTACCCAAAGCGAAAGCTTTTGGATTAAATGTAAGAATATTTTCAACAACGGCAGCATGCAGGCTATTAGAAGCCATCAACATAACAGCTAAAAACAGCCCCCTAAGGCTAGCGACCTTTTTTATTTGTTGCACAAAAGGGAGTGAGCAAAAGCCCATAGTTACCTCTGAAAACCCGCAAATCATTCTTATTTTTAGTTATTTTAAGTCCGTGAAGCTACGCCCGCTCTCCATTGTCCCCGAGCAACGAAATGATTCATGGAAACCTCTTATTCTATGCGAGAGCCCACTCTCTATCAATTTTATTTTGGACCCAAACGCTCTGGTTATATGCTTTAAAAAGCCTGAAATCAGTGAGAATTAAGCTCCCAACCACAGTTCCATCTCTTGAGGGGGTAAGCTGACCGACTTTTTAGGACCTAAGTCCGTCAGTATATACCGAATTTAGTGTTGTGAATCAAGGTAAGCGCCAAATAAGTCTTTTAAAAGCATAAACTTAATGCCTATTCCTGATATCAAACCTTAATTCAGCAAGATTGACACCTTTTAAGCAAAGCTGTATGAAATATCTGTACAAGAAAACAACAATAAATATAAAGAAGGAACACCATGATTACTATTGATGCCCCTATCAGCTTTCTATTGGGCTCCGGCCTGGCATACGCTGCTTCTAAAAAAAGCAATACAAACAAAAATGATGTTTTCCTTAAGGGGTTCATCCTTCAAAGCTGTGTTCTTTCTCCAGTCATCCTTTTTTTCATGATTAGATTTGCAGATTGGGAGTGGAATTATCTTTTTAACGCTCATGACTTCTTTTTTGGGAGAGAAAACTTGGGAATAGGCGCAACAAGCATAGCCGTTTTAATTGCGTTGCTAAATGCCACCTATATTCTCGGGTTCAAACTGGCCGTTAAACTCATTGATCAGGGGAAAGAAAAGCAACTGCTTATGATGCTAGCGGGCACCCTAGGGCTAGTTGCTATCATCATGCTTATCATGCTGAAGGAAACCTTACATATTGGTACCCTGCTTGAATTCCAGAATGAAGAAGCTGGTCTGATTTTTTTAAATATTGAGTTTCTGTTAGCGCAAACGGGAGCAGTAATTCTTCTCGGCTTAGGCTTTATGTATACGTTGAAGAGTACGCAAGAAAATTAATTCTTCTCTTCCTGCTGTTCAATTTGTGATTCGTTAATCCCTTCCAAATCTGTTTTTTCAGCAGGAGCAGACTGCTCATCTAACTTTTCTTGTTCAATCTGTTTATTATCAGTCTCTATGTCAGAGTCAGAAACATCTGCATTTTTTCCCCAAACATCTTTAATATCTTCAGGTAGCAACCTGTCTTTAGAAATAGAAATCGCACCGCTACGTTTATCAATCTCGAGCTGAAGCTCACGAACTCGTTGATACTTTCCTCTACTGATTTCGCCAGCTCTTTTAGCTTCTCTTAAAATTGTCGGTTTAAGAAATACCATCAGGTTTTTCTTTTCTCTTTCAACCTGACTACTTCTAAATAATGCGCCTATAAAAGGAATATCCCCCAACAGGGGAACCTTTGTTATTTTCTTATTGTCGTCTTCCTGAACAAGACCACCTAAAACGATATATTCCTTATCCTCTGCAAGAATGGTCGTTTTTATCGAGCGTTTTGTTGTGATTGTATTCGCACCCGCTTCAACATCTCTAGCTGAAGTACTCAAGTCAGAAGACTGTTGGTCAATCTCAAGTCTGATTGAATTCCCTTCATGAATATGAGGAACGACCTTAAGTGTTAATCCAACATCCTTGCGTTCAGTTGTAGTAAATGGAGTTAGACTACTACCAGTTGCCGTTGTAGTACCTGTGGTGATCGGCACCTCTTGACCCACAATGATTTCAGCCTCTTCATTATCAAGTGTAACTATGCTTGGTGTTGATAAGATATTTGCATTGGAAGTTGTTGACACTGCTTGTAAAAAAGCACCGAATGAAAAGTCACCCTTAGAATTAAACTTGCCTCCAGCTAAAGTAAGTCCGTCTGCTAAAGCCGGAGGTGCGGCTAAGGTGGAACCACCAGCAGAGAGCACGGATGCGCCAACACTATTTAAACTATTGCCAAAATCACTGAAGGAAACACCGCCCACGGGTGCGTTATTACCATTATCACCAAATCCCCACTGAACCCCAAGCGCACGACCAACATCTCCTTTGACCTCAATAATTGCGGCTTCAATCAAGACTTGTGAACGCCTGACATCCAGTTGTCTAATAATATCCTGAAGTTCTTCCAGACTAGACGGGTCAGCCTTTACAACTAAAGCATTCAGTGTTTCGTCTGCTTGTATATAGGTTGGCGTTCTCGTTAATTGATTGGCATTTTTCGATGATTTTGACGTTGTAGGCGCCGCTTGCGCATTCTTGCTCACCAAACTTGTCAATATCTCGGCAACCTTGGCAGCTTCAGCATAACGCAAATAAATAACCTTGGTGCTACCATTTGTAGTCTCAGCCGGTGTATCCAGTTTCTCAACTAATTCTCTTACACGTGTTCTAGCAGATTTTTCACCTTTTAATATCAGGCGATTCGTTCTCTCATCCGCCACAACACGAACTCTTGTTGAGGATGCAGCAGCTGCCTTACCGCTCGCTTTCCCCGTTTCGACAGGCGTAAGGTTTTCCAAAAGCGCCACAATATCCGTCACCCATGCCTGTTTTAATTGAATGACTTCAATTTCCTCGCTCTCTGCACCATCTATCTTTTCAATAATTGAAAGAATTCTCTCGATATTTGCGCCATGGTCAGAAATGATAATTGAATTTGCTGAAGGAACAGCTGCAAGACTTCCATATTGGGCAACCATAGGTCTTAGTACTGGAATAAGTTCATTTGCAGGTGTGTTTTTTACAGGAACGACTCTGGTTACCATTTCTTCACCCTTCACCTCATGTCTTGAGTCGATACGTATAGTGTCTTTTGTTGCCGTGTTATTAGGGACAATCTTGATCAACCCTTCCACAGAAGGCACTGCTGCAAAATTATGCACATGCAATACAGAAAGAAATAATTCATAAACCTCATCCTGCGATAATGATGAATGAGAAATCACCGTTACCTTTCCCTTTACCCTAGGGTCAATAACAAAACTCTTTTCAGTTATATCGGCAACCTGAGTAATAAACGCTCTGATTTCAGCGTCTTTCAGATTTATTTTCCATGTCTGCTCATCTTCCGCATGCAGTGCAGTGATATTTAGCAGAAGCAAAAGTAATGTAAGCTGCAGTAATATTTTTTTCACATCTATAACCAGATTTTTCATTGCTTATCTACAAAAAGGATAGGTTACCACAAAGGTATTCTCTCCTCTTTGCACCTCTATTCTTGCCAGACAACTTTTAATGACCGAATCAATAGCAGCACGATCAGTTTTTAATGTCGATGCAGGATAATTGTTCACCGTTTTTATGACATCGCCTGGCTCAAGACCGACTCGATTCATCCACGTTTGTTGACTATTTCCCACTTCAACTCCATCACCTTTATCTTTTAATCCGGCTGTCTGCGCTGCACGCTGAATATTTTGTTCGAGCTGGGAACCATATCCATCAAGTACTCTGTCAAATGATTCAAAATCGCCCTTATAAACATCATTTAAGGCAGAGCCTAATTCCCGAATCATATTATCTTTATTATTCCGATTTGTGCGATAACTTCTCAGCACATCAGCCTGATCACTTGTGTTCACAGGCTCTGCCATTGGTGTTATCAAACCAGCCCCACTTGATGGTCTAAAGTCTTCACTGAAACGCAAAGTTTCCATGTTGCCATTCTGCTTTATAACCACCCTATCCTCAAAAACAGCAGCAAGTATTGCTTTGCCCGCAATTGAATCACCTATCCAATAAATTTCTCCCTCTCCATTTTTGGACTCAGAGATAATTGCACTTGAGCTCGACTCTTTCCTGCCAACCGAGACACCTTGCAGTTCAAGTGACAACTTAGTTTCAGGGGCATCCACATTAACCTCTTCAACTATTTCGGGAATACTACCCACTTCACCAAAGATATTCTGAGCCAGCAGACTCTGTATGCTAGGTAAACTTGACTGGGATTGTTTTTGATTTGCGGCAGGCGCTTGAATTGATTGAGTGACAGGAACGCCAGACATTAAATTCAAAGTAACATTCCCGCTTTGATAAGCAATCAATATCACCAGAATCAAAACAGCAAGGTTCAGACTTTTTTCTAATGTAAGCTTTTCAAGAAGAGCACTCATCTTCACATACCACCTGGTAAGAAAAATACCTGCCTCTTGATTTCAAACACAATCCCATCTGGATCCCCTCTCAACAACTGAGTAGGAACAGTTACGAACTCAGATACCCTTTCCCTAATTTTTAGATGCGCCTGACCATTATTATTCAGATCAATATCTAAAATACCCTGCCCCTTATTCTTTTCGATAACGGAAAGCGTAACGCCCTGATCATATTCATGAAGCTTACCTTCCATCTGAGGAAACATAGCCTGACCACCTGAAAGCGCATTTGATCTTACCAAACCGCCCTCCCACGTAATCAGCCCCTGCACTTCTGTAAACTGGCCACCTGAACGCACCAAGGTAATATTCTGCAAATAAACATCCGTTGCTATTTCTGCACTGACCCCTTGCGCCTTTAACACTGGATTCAAGTCCTTAGCCTTCGCCAAGCCACTCAAAGATTCGATTGCTAAAGATCCCGGCCCTATATCAAATCTTGCTTTAGCATCGAGAACAGACGATTTCAAACGAATATCTGCATCCAGGCTTACTAATAACAAACTCAATGGATGCAGATCCCAGTCAACAGTTAAGGGGTATCCATTGCTAAAAGCCAACATACGACCTTGCCAGACCGTACCTGTTAGCGATTGAACCTGAAATCCACCGCTCTCAAACCGCTTAACAGCTGTCATTGCCAAGGAAGCAGGCAAGGCACTAAGCACCGTGAAGGAATACACCACGAATGCAATCAGAAGATAACTCTTGAGTCTAAGCATGTGTGAAATTGCTTCTCATGTTGTTCCTGTATGCCTGAATCATAGGAAAACAATGTGCAAAATTTATGAATTGGGGTGAGATGGCGATAAACACCCCATATTCAGCGGTCTACGGCAGGAAATTCTTAGAATGGAATATCATCACTCTCATCAAAGTTATTAGGAACTTCATTTACTGGTGGCTCTTGATGAGATCTGTTGGATGAAGATGTGCTTTCAGAGTAGTCACCACCTTTCGAATCTAGCATCTGCATTTCATTGGCAATAATGTCAGTGGTATATCGATCATTACCATCCTTATCCTGCCATTTGTTTGTCTTTAATGAGCCTTCAACGTAGACCTTTGAGCCCTTTTTTAAATACTGGGCAGCAATTTCACCAAGGCGGTTAAAGAACACGACCCGATGCCACTCTGTTTGCTCCTGTTGAACACCATTTTTATCTTTCCATGATCGGCTTGTAGCAAGTGAAACATTAGTAACTGCTCCGCCGCTCGGCAAATAGCGAGTTTCAGGGTCGTTTCCCAGATTGCCTATCAATATAACTTTATTCACACCTCTAGCCATGTCCTACTCCAACTTTCATTTTCTATAATTTCGATTTACGAATGGTTAATCCCCAGCAAGGTTTAGCATAAGCTAGTCTTGTTCAATAATCTATCAAGGTGCTTGAAACCATTTGACTGTTTCAAGTATCTCCTGAAGAACGTGACTGCATTAGCACAAATAGAAAGAGCATGGCTAATACGCTGACCGCACCCAGAACAAAGCTAAGATTCATGGTGAAAAACTGACTGCATATGCCAGACAGCCATGCACCAAAAAATGCACCCATAAACTGGAAAGTAGAGAATACCCCCATAGAACCAGCTCTACCTTCAGCGTCAACTTCTATACTAAGCATGGCTGGCAATAAAGCTTCCATCAAATTGAAACTGCAGAAAAAGATACAAAGTAAGGCGATAAAAAAGTAGTAATTGCCAGACATGAATGCCAACAACAATAAACTAATGGACATCATTGCCGCACTGACTTTGTAAATGCTTGCCAATCTGGAGATATCAGTACTTGGTCTGGCAAAGGGTCCCATTAAAATCAACGCAATAAAGAAAACCAAAAGATAAACACGACCATGCAGGCTTCTATCAATAGCATATTGCTCCTCAAGAATCATAGGAATCACCACAAATGATGATGTCATCGACAGATGAAGCACAAAAACACCTAAAGCATAGGGATAAACCTTTGTATTTCGGAATATGTTTGAAACATGACTCCGAAATCCATCATTTATTTTGCTCGATTGCCTAGCGACGTTATCAGAAACGCCAAACAGGCATACAAGAATTGCAACAAAAGCTAAACAGCTAGAAACAGCAAATACAGCCTGTAAACCACCATTTGCAGCTACGATGGGGCCAACAATCAACGCAAGAACAAAGGAAGCTCCAATGGCAATCCCAACTATCGCCATTACCCATGTTCTGCTGCTCTCACCGCTATGGTCGGCAAGCAATGCCATGCTCGTTCCAGCTATAGCCCCAGAACCTTGAAGGAAACGACTTAAAATCAACATCCAGATATTATCCGAAACCATCGCTAACAGAGAGCCTGCCAAAAATAGCGATAAGCCGAATAACATCACGCGTTTCCGACCAAAAACATCAGAACATAAGGCGAAAGGAATTTGCAAAAATGCCTGACTCAATCCATAAATACCTAGTGCAAGACCAATCAAAGACAAACTTGCACCCTCTATGGTGTTGCCATACAGACTCAGGATTGGCAGGACCATAAACAGACCCATCATCCTGCAAAAGAAAATAAAAGCCACCGAAGCAGCAACCCTAAGCTCTGTATTCTTCATGGTGTTAACCGAAACCTATGATGTGAAAAAGCTGCGAAGTGTAACAAAAGCACTTTAGAGTCCCAACAAAAGAATCCCATCAGTGGCAACGCCAGTAGATAGCTCATATACTGTTTCGCCATTTTATTTTCTGTTCCCAAAGGCTTGCATGAAATATATTTCTGTTCGAGGCGCTCGCACCCATAACCTGAAGAATGTGGATCTTGATTTACCCAGAGACCAGTTCATTGTTATCACTGGACTATCGGGGTCAGGAAAGTCCTCACTCGCTTTCGATACGCTTTACGCAGAAGGTCAGCGTCGTTATGTTGAATCGCTTTCAACCTATGCTCGACAGTTTTTATCCCTGATGGAAAAACCAGATGTAGACCATATTGAAGGTCTATCACCAGCAATTTCCATTGAGCAAAAATCTACATCTCATAACCCACGCTCAACGGTGGGCACCATCACAGAAATTTACGATTATCTAAGACTGCTTTTTGCTCGTGCAGGCCAGCCATATTGCCCTGATCACAACATTCTACTTGAGGCGCAGACCGTCAGTCAGATTGTTGACCAGATTCTGGAATTAGAAGATGACCAGAAAGTCGTGCTGCTTGCACCAATTATTCAGAATAAAAAGGGCGAACATCTTCATGTGTTTAACGAACTACGAAGTAAAGGATTTGTAAGGGTTCGTGTTAACAACTTTATTTATGAGCTTGATGACTTACCCAAACTGGACAAAAACAAAAAACACACGATTGATGTTGTTGTTGACCGCTTTAAAACCAGAAACGATATTAGCATTCGTTTAGCAGAATCCATCGAAACTGCGATTGAATTAACAGGGGGAATAGTCTCCCTATCTTTCATGGATGACAAAAAGAAAGCTGACTTGAGCTTCTCAACCCGATTTGCGTGTCCTCAGTGTGGTCACAGTCTAACAGAGCTTGAACCGAGGCTTTTCTCATTTAACAACCCAGCGGGTGCTTGCGAAAGCTGTGATGGTTTGGGCGTCACTCAGTTTTTTGATAAAAACAAAATCATCGTTTCTGATGAACTAAGCCTGGCAGAGGGAGCAGTCAGAGGTTGGGATAGAAGAAATGTGTATTACTTCCATATGCTTAACTCTTTAGCGAAACACTACAAATTCAGCATCGACACCCCCTTTAATAAACTTTCGAAGAAACATCAGGATGTTATTCTTTTCGGGAGCAAACAGGAAAAAATCTCTTTTAGCTACACTAATGATAAAGGCGACATCTATGAGCGCACCCATAGTTTTGAAGGTGTGTTACCAAATCTTGAAAGGCGCTTTAAAGAAACAGAATCAGTGGCAGTAAGAGAAGAGCTTGCAAAATATCTCAACATTGCGACCTGTCCTTCGTGTGAGGGTAGCCGTTTAAAAAGTGAAGCAAGAAGCGTTTTTATCGACAATAAAAACCTCCCAAACATTACAAAAATGGCAATCGGAGATTGCTGCACTTACATGAAAGAACTTCATCTAGAAGGACAAAGAGGGCAAATAGCAGAAAAAATTCTTAAAGAAATCAGGGACAGGCTCGACTTTCTTGTTAATGTTGGGCTGGATTATCTCAGCCTGGATAGAACAGCTGATACGCTTTCTGGTGGCGAAGCTCAACGTATAAGGCTGGCTAGTCAGATAGGCGCAGGTCTTGTTGGAGTTATGTATATACTCGATGAACCCTCCATTGGACTCCACCAACGTGATAATAAACGATTACTCGATACCCTGTTAAAACTAAAAAATCTTGGTAACACCGTGATTGTTGTCGAACACGACGAAGAAGCAATTGAAGCTGCTGATTTTATTGTCGATATCGGACCTGGAGCCGGCGTGCATGGCGGGCAAGTAGTAGCTCAAGGCTCTCTTCAACAAATAAAGAAAAACAAACAGTCTCTAACAGCTCAATATTTATCTGGAAAGAAAAAAATTGAAGTCCCGAAAAAAAGACACACATACGATGAGAAAAAGGTTTTATCAATTCAAGACGCAAACGGAAATAATCTCAAGAATATCAATGCAGAAATTCCCTTGGGTCTTTTAACTTGTGTAACCGGTGTTTCAGGTTCCGGAAAATCCACACTCATTAACGGAACTCTCTTTCCCGTTGCGTCAAAAACGCTTAACAAAGCACAAAGTAATAGTGCTCAGTCACATAAGACTATTTCAGGTTTTGAAAATCTGGACAAGGTTGTCGATATAGACCAGAGCCCTATTGGTCGCACCCCGAGGTCAAATCCAGCTACTTATACTGGTTTATTCACGGGCATTCGTGACCTTTACGCATCAACACAAGAGGCAAGATCAAGAGGATATAAGGCTGGCAGATTCAGCTTCAATGTAAAAGGTGGTCGTTGTGAAGCTTGTGAGGGCGATGGTGTAACCAAGGTAGAAATGCATTTTTTAGCTGATATCTACGTTACTTGCGAAGTCTGTCATGGAAAACGCTATAACAGGGAAACGCTTGAAATTCGATATAAAGGAAAGAATATTCACGAAACACTAGATATGACCGTCGAAGAAGCGCGTGAATTCTTTGATGCCATTCCAGCTTTGGCCAAGAAGCTTCAGACCCTGCTTGATGTTGGCCTGTCCTATATCAAGTTAGGGCAAAGCGCTATCACCTTGTCAGGTGGTGAAGCACAACGCGTTAAACTTTCCAGAGAGCTTAGCAAACGCGACACAGGTCAAACTCTCTATATTCTGGATGAACCAACCACCGGATTACATTTCAGTGATATCGATCAACTATTAAAAGTGCTTCATCATTTGAGAGATGAAGGTAATACAGTAGTCGTTATTGAGCATAATCTCGATGTCATAAAAACTGCTGACTGGATTATTGACCTTGGACCTGAAGGCGGTAGCGGTGGTGGTGAAATCATTGCAACAGGAACGCCGGAAGACATTGCTAAAAACAAGCGTTCTCACACAGGTAAATTCCTCAAGAAATTACTTGTTTAAAATCTCAATTACCATACTGCCTATTAACAGCTTGCAAAGCTTTTTCCTTTGTATCTGCGTCAACAAGTTCATCTGCGAGAGATGATACACAAAGCTCAACATTAGACTTATTGGCTCCATAGCCCATCAATCCAATTCTCCACAATTTCCCTGCAGCTGCCCCAAGACCTGCTCCAATTTCAAGATTATGCTTGTTTAGGAGGTTTGTTCTTACAGCCGCGTCATCGGCGCCAACTGGAATGTTAACCGCATTCAACTGTGGAAGCCTGATACTTTCTTCAACTGCAAAGGAAATACCTAAGCTTTCTAATCCTGCACGTAATGCAAGATGATGTTTTTGATGCCTGTCCCAAGCATTCTGAAGCCCTTCTTCTTGCAACATGACTAAAGCCTCATGCAAACCATATAAAGCATTAATCGGTGCCGTATGATGGTAAGCACGTTTTACACCACTTCCCCAATACCCCATGACAAGATTTAAATCGAGAAACCAACTTTGGACTGGTTTTTTTCTTGACTGAATCTTTTCCACTGCTGCGGCACTAAAACTAACAGGCGAAATTCCAGGCGCACAACTCAAACACTTCTGAGTACCTGAATAAATTGCATCAATACCCCAACCATCAACGTCAAGCTCAATACCGCCTAAAGAGGTCACTGCATCAACAATGGAAAGACAATCATATTTTTTTGCCAATTCACAAATCGCTTTAGCATCAGAACGCGCACCCGTTGAAGTTTCTGCATGTACAAAAGCAAGCAATTTAATGTCAGGATTCGCTTTCAGAGCTTCTTCTACTTTATTTAAATCAACAGCCTGACCCCATATATCTTCTACACAGACCAACTCGCCTCCCATGCGAATGACGTTTTCCTTCATCCTTCCACCGAAAACACCATTAATACAAACCAGAACTTTCTCACCTGGTTCAAGCAAATTGGCAAAACATGTTTCCATACCAGCAGAACCTGGTGCAGATACTGGAATGGTAAGTTCATTTCTAGTCTGAAATGCAAACTGAAGTAATATCTTGATTTCATCCATCATTTGCACAAACAAGGGATCAAGATGACCAATAGTAGGTTGGCCCATAGCATCAGAAACACGCTGAGATACATCTGAAGGACCAGGCCCCATCAGGGTTCTACGTGGAGGATGAAATGATGTAATCTTTGGAAACTCTCCAGACATTTTTATCTCCATTCAAATAATTGTCAGACAAAAAAAAGGCCGGTCAAATCCGGCCTTTTTTCTAAAAATTAAAACTTAATCTTCACTATCATCATCGCCATCATCTTCAACAATTGGGCGATCAACAAGTTCTACGTAGGCCATTGGCGCATTATCTCCCGCTCTAAAACCTGCTTTTAGAATTCTCAGGTATCCACCAGGACGATCAGAATAACGAGGGCCAATCTCAGAGAACAATTTCCCAACAGCTGACTTGCTTCGGGTACGAGAAAAAGCAAGGCGTCGATTAGCAACAGAATCTTCCTTCGCTAAAGTAATTAGCGGCTCTGCAACCCTTCTCAATTCTTTTGCTTTTGGCAAAGTTGTTTTTATCACTTCATGCTCAAACAATGAAACCGACATATTTCTGAACATTGCCTGACGGTGACTGCTATTTCTACCTAACTGTCGACCACTTTTACGATGACGCATTGTTATAAACCTTTCTAATCAATTAAATGCAAACTACTTTTATAACCAAACTTTTATTATCAAACCATTAATTAATACTACTTGGCGGCCAATTCTCCAGACGCATACCTAAAGATAAACCTTTAGATGCAAGCACATCCTTAATTTCTGTTAAGGACTTCTTGCCCAGGTTTGGAGTTTTCAATAACTCAACTTCAGTTCTTAAAACCAAATCACCAATGTAGTAAATATTTTCTGCTTTTAGACAGTTAGCAGATCTAACGGTCAGCTCAAGATCATCAACAGGACGCAGAAGCACAGGGTCAATCTCATCCTTAATCTCAACGGGTTCAACAAAAGCTTCTTTTTCAATATCAACAAAAACTGCTAACTGCTGTTGTAAAATTGTTGCTGCTTTTTTAATGGCTTCTTCTGGATCAATTGAACCATTTGTTTCAATATCGATAACTAGCTTGTCAAGATCTGTTCTCTGTTCAAGTCGAGCATTTTCAACATTATAAGAAACCTTTCTAACAGGGCTATAGGAAGCATCCAAAGCCAGGGTTCCAATGCTGCGAGTTTCTTCACCATTCTCGCGCTGGTCTGCAGGTTGATAACCCACGCCATTTTCAATCTTCAATTTCATGCTCAATGAAGCGTTACTGCTTAAATTAGCAATAACCAACTCAGGATTTACGATTTCTACATCGCTAACTGCTTTAATATCACCAGCTGTTACCTCACCCGGGCCCTGTTTACTCAACTCAAGAATATGAGTTCCATGATCAGGTGTCTTAACAAAAAGATTCTTTAAGTTAAGTAGAATCTCGATGACATCTTCCTGAACACCTTCAATGGTGCTGTATTCATGAAGAACACCATCAATTTCCACTTCTGTAACCGCAGCGCCACCCATGCTTGACAGCAGGATTCTTCTAAGCGCGTTTCCAAGAGTATGCCCAAAACCACGCTCTAATGGCTCAAGCACAACTCTTGCATTATTTCTATCTACTTCATGAACCTCTATATTGCGAGGAGTTAAAAGCTCTTGTGATAGCTGCATGAAAATTACCTCTATAGGTTCTTATTTAGAATACAATTCAACAATCAGGTTTTCATTGATATCTGGTGGCAAATCTTCCCTTTCTGGCACAGAAACAAAAGTACCTTGCATGTTTGCGATATCAACATTAATCCAGTCTTCAAATCCCCTTTGACTTGCTAAATCCAAGGCAGACTTGATGCGCAATTGAGTTTTGGATCTTTCTCTTACTGAAATGACGTCACCGGGTTTAACTTGATAAGAAGGAATATTAACGCCCTGACCATTCACCAAAATCGATTTATGACTAACAAGCTGGCGAGCTTCGTTTCGAGTAGCTCCAAAACCCATACGATAAACAACGTTATCTAAACGTGATTCGAGAAGTTGTAGTAAGTTTTCACCTGTTGAACCTTTCTGACGAGCTGCTTCTTTATAATAAGAACGGAATTGTTTTTCCAGCATGCCATAGGTTCTACGCATCTTCTGCTTTTCACGAAGCTGAACACCATAATCTGATAAACGACCACGTCGATCACCATGCTGACCTGGAGCTTTTTCAGAGCGACACTTCACATCATGTGGCTTTACACCACTTTTCAAGCCAAGGTCTACACCTTCTCTACGAGAAAGTTTGCACTTTGGTCCTAAATATCTTGCCATTTTATTCTCTCCAGCCTGCTCTCTTAAACACGTCTTTTCTTTGGAGGACGACAGCCATTATGAGGAATGGGTGTAACGTCGGTAATACTTGTAACCTTGAATCCCACACTGTTCAGCGCTCTAACTGCTGATTCACGACCTGGTCCAGGTCCTTTTACAAGCACATCCACATTTTTTAAACCGAACTCTTTTGCAGCTTCACCCGCGCGTTCTGAAGCCACCTGAGCTGCAAATGGTGTACTTTTTCTCGACCCACGGAAACCACTACCACCAGACGTCGCCCAACTTAATGCGTTACCTTGACGGTCAGTAATCGTAATAATGGTGTTATTGAAAGAAGCCTGTATATGGACGACTCCGTCAACAACTGATTTTTTAACTTTCTTTTTGCTTGAACTTGGTGCTGCCATAGGGTCTTAACCTTCAGAAATAATTTTTACTTTTTAATCGGTTTACGAGGACCTTTACGCGTTCTCGCATTTGTTTTGCTGCGTTGTCCTCTTACAGGAAGACTATGGCGATGCCTTAGACCTCTATAAGTTTTTAAGTCCATCAAACGCTTGATATTCATTGAAACCTCACGGCGAAGGTCTCCTTCCACTACATAATTGGCAATTTCTGAACGTAGCTTTTCTAACTCTGCTTCAGATAAATCTGAAATTTTTCTCTCACTCTCTATACCTGTAACCTGGCAGATTTTCTGTGCCGTTGTACGACCGATACCATATATATAAGTAAGCGCTACATCTGTATGCTTTTTATCAGGAACGTTTACACCTGCAATACGAGCCATTGAATTCTCCGATTTTGCTCTTTGTTACTCAGTTAATCCGCTAGATCCAGAACCAAAAGGGGCGCAAGAATAGCGGTAACAATACTAAAAATCAATTACAAGGAAGCTTGATTCAACCCTGCTTTTGCTTGTGTTTGGGGTCACTACAAATAACCCGAACACTACCGTTGCGACGAATAACCTTACAGTTTCGACACATTTTTTTTACAGAAGCTCTTACTTTCATCGTTTACACCAGTCTTAAATTACTATCGTTTCGAACCTGAAGGCTTACCACCCTTCAAGTTTGCCTTCTTCATCAATGACTCATACTGAGATGACATCAGATGAGATTGAACCTGAGCCATAAAATCCATAACAACAACCACAACAATAAGCATTGAGGTACCACCAAAATAAAACGGTGTTCCTGTATAGACCACTGCCATTTCTGGAATCAAACATACGCCAGTAATATATAAACCGCCTACCAGAGTTAACCTGTTCAATATCTTGTCAATATACCTTGCTGACTGCTCACCAGGTCTAATTCCAGGAATAAAAGCACCTGAACGTTTAAGGTTGTCTGCAATTTCATCCGGATTGAATTGAATCGCTGTATAGAAATAGCAAAAGAATATAATTCCAATTGCAAACAATATCATATACAGAGGTTGCCCAGGAGAAAGGGTTAAGGCCACCGTTTGCAGCCACTCCATTCCATCTTCCTGACCAAACCAATTCCCAACACTTGCCGGAAACAACAAAATACTCGAGGCGAAAATCGCAGGTATTACACCAGCCATATTTACCTTTAGTGGTAAATGGGATTGCTGACCCGCAAACACTTTTCTACCTTGTTGACGCTTTGCATAATTGACCGTGATTCGACGTTGACCACGTTCAACAAAAACAACAATCCAAGCAAGAGCAAGCACGCCAAACGCAATTAATGCCAATACCAATGGATTCAGATCGCCTTGACGGGCAGATTCCAAAGAAGTACCAATGGCATTAGGTATGCCAGCTACAATGCCCGCAAAAATAATGAGAGAGATTCCATTACCAATACCATATTCAGTTATTTGTTCACCAAGCCACATCAAAAACATAGTGCCTGTCGCCAATGTAACAACGGCCACAACATAAAACTGCCATGTCGACTCAGCGATACCACTACCTGTTAAAGTTCTGGCGTAAGCAAAACCCTGAACAGTGCACAAAGCCAAGGCCAAATAGCGAGTGTACTGGGTAATTTTTCTTCTACCTTCAACGCCCTCTTTTTTCATCTGCTCAAGCTGTGGTGTAACGGCTGTCATCAACTGCATGACAATTGATGCAGAGATATAAGGCATGATTCCCATTGCCGTTACACTCATTCGTGCAAGCGACCCACCAGAAAACATATTAAATAGACTTAAATACGTTCCAGCCTGCTGATCAAACAAACGCGCTAACTGCAATGTATCTATGCCGGGCAAAGGAATATGCGAAGCCACCCTGAAAATAAAAATAGCAAACAACACAAAGCCAATGCGCCCCCATAGTTCAGATAAACCATTTTGGGCACCACTATTAGCTAGCAGTGTTGATTCCGGTTGTTTCGCCATTAATTATTTACTCAGCTACGCTACCACCAGCAGCTTCTATCGCTTCTCTAGCACCTTTTGTAGCTTTAATTCCTTTAAGGTTTACCTTCTTAGAAAGCTCGCCAGACAACACAACTTTTGCGAACTTTACATTCTTTTTCAGTATGCCAGCCTGCTTCAAAGCATCCAGATTTACATCACCTTCAACTTGATTAAGCTCGGACAAACGAACTTCTGAAGACACTAGGGACTTTCTTGAAGTAAAACCGTATTTAGGTACACGTCTCTGAATAGGCATTTGCCCACCTTCAAAACCCGCTTTAACTCTACCGCCACTGCGAGATGTCAAACCCTTATGTCCTCTTCCGCAGGTCTTACCTAAACCACTACCAATACCGCGACCGACTCGCTTCTTGCTAGGCTTTGAACCTTTAGCAGGACTTAAGCTATTTAATGTAAGTTTAATTTCTGAAGACATTTTTATTCCTCTACCTTAACCATATAGCTGACCTTGTTCACCATGCCACGAGTGGAAGGGGTGTCTTCAACCTCCACTGTATGACCTACTTTTCTAAGTCCCAATCCACGAACACAGGATCGATGCGCTTCCAAACGTCCATTTAAACTTTTGGTCAACGTGACTTTCATTTGTTTTTTGTCAGCCTTTGCCATGATGATTTACCTTTAATTCTTCAAACGTCTTAAAACTTTTACGAAAGAATTTCTTCCACTCGCTTACCACGCTTTGCCGCTACAGCCTCAGGTGTTGACATGCTTGCCAGACCTTTAAAAGTTGCCCTGACTACATTTGTAGGATTAGTAGAACCGTAACATTTAGCCAACACGTTCTGAATTCCTGCAACCTCCAACACAGCACGCATTGCACCACCCGCGATTACACCAGTACCCTCAGAAGCTGGCTGCATGAAAATTTTTGATGCGCCATGGTTAGCTCTTATTGTGTGTTGCAATGTATGTCCATTTAGTTCCACTTTTATCATGTTTCTTTTAGCTGACTCGATAGCCTTCTGAATTGCTAAAGGAACTTCTCTGGCCTTACCTCTGCCATAACCTATACGACCATTTCCATCACCAACAACTGTTAATGCTGTAAAACCAAAAATACGTCCACCTTTAACAACTTTGGCAACACGATTAACATGGACGAGCTTCTCTACCAAACCATCATCTTGCTGAAGTTTTTCTGTACGAACCTGTTTTTCTTTAGTCATCTTTTTACCTTTAGTAATCCATCAGCCTTTAAAACTTTAAGCCATTTTCACGGGCAGCATCTGCCAAAGCCTTAACACGACCATGATATTTAAAACCAGAACGATCAAACGCCACTTCTTCAACACCGGCCTTCTTAGCTCGTTCAGCAATTAACTTACCAATCTCTGCTGCAGCTACAGAATTACCCTTAGAAGCTGGTGAAAAACCTTTTTCAACTGTCGCTGCACTAGCCAGCACAACACCACCTTCAGGGGAAATAATTTGTGCATACATATGCTGCGAGCTACGATTCACTACTAGTCTATTCTTACCAAGCTCACGCATCTTAATGCGATTTTTTTTCGCTCTTCTTAATCTGGAAACCTTTTTGTCACTCATCGATTAAATCTCTTTAATTCTAAATAAAGGAAGTCTTTTACTAAGAATTATTTCTTCTTAGCTTCTTTTCTTCTCACGCGCTCATCAGAATAACGAACACCCTTACCTTTATAAGGCTCCGGTGGACGGAAGGATCTAATGTTCGCTGCAGCCTGTCCTACAACCTGTTTATCCACACCGGAAACAACGATTTCTGTCTGGCTTGGCGTCGTAACCTCAAGACCTTGCGGAACTTCATAAACAACTGGATGGGAAAAACCCAAGGTTAAGTTTAATGTTTTACCCTTCGACTCAGCTCGATAACCAACACCGTTTAACTGAAGCTTCTTGGTAAAGCCATCACTTACACCCACAACCATATTATTTACTAAAGATCGTGCAGTACCAGCTTGAGCCCAAGCCTCCTTAGAGTCATTATTTACCTTGATTTCAAGAACATCACCATCCTGACTAACAGAAACCAGCTCATGAAGATCTCTTGTCAACTCGCCTTTTCCGCCTTTAACCTTAATCGAACTGCCAGATACGGAAACCTCCACACCTTTGGGAACCTGGATTGGGCTTTTCGCTACACGTGACATTTACAATACCTACTTAAATTTTAATAACAAAAGTCTTGAATTAAGAAACTGTGCACAACACTTCGCCACCAACACCTTCTTTTCTTGCCTGAGTATCCGTCATAATACCCTTTGGTGTAGAAACTATGGCTATACCAAGTCCGTCTTTAACCCGAGGCATATCATCCTTACTCTTATAAATTCTAAGACCTGGCTTACTAATACGTTTAATTTCATCAATTACAGCCTTTCCCTCGAAATATTTTAAATCAATTCGAAGAACAGGTTTATTCTCAGATGTTTCTTCTTCAACTCCAGAAATATAGCCCTCGCTCAACAATACTTGTGCAATTGCCTTTTTTATTTTGGATGCTGGAATTCGAACTGAAATCTTTTCAGCCATCTGACCATTTCGAATTCGTGTGAGCAAATCAGCAATAGGATCCTGCATACTCATAAATTTTTCTCCCCTACCAACTACTCTTAACAAGACCTGGGACATCGCCACGCATTGCGGCTTCCCTTAATTTATTACGACCAAGACCAAACTTTCTATAATAGCCATGAGGACGACCAGTTAAACCACAACGATTCATTAGTCTGGTAGGCGAAGCATTTCTTGGTAACTTCTGAAGCGCCATCTGGGCATCCCACTTTTCTTCTTCAGTTGCATTCACGTCGAGAATAATTGCTTTCAAAGCCAATCTTTTTGCAGCGTACTTCTTAACTGCCTTCTCTCTCTTTTTTTCTCTCTCTAACATAGAGCGTTTAGCCATTTTACAATCCTCTAGCCAGACTATTTTTTAATTGGAAAGTTAAAGGCATGCAGTAAAGCTCTACCTTCTTCATCCGTTTTAGCTGATGTGGTTATACAAATATCTAGACCACGAATTTTATCAATCTTGTCGTAATCGATTTCTGGAAACACAATCTGCTCTTGAATTCCCATACTGTAATTCCCATGACCATCAAAAGACTTTGGACTCAGTCCTCGAAAATCCCTGATGCGAGGGATTGAAATTGTCACCAAACGATCAAGGAATTCATACATACGATCTTTTCGTAAAGTGACTTTGCAGCCAATTGGCCAACCTTCACGAACCTTAAAACCTGCAATAGATTTTCTTGCTTTAGTAACCACTGGTTTTTGACCAGAGATTTTTTCCATATCTGCAAGAGCGCCTTCTAATGCTTTTTTATCCTGAATAGCCTCGCCAACACCCATATTCAATGTAATTTTGGTGATTTTAGGGATTTCCATTGCGCTCTTGTAACCAAACTGCTCTTGCAACTTTGGAGCTACATCGGATTGATAAAACGTCTTCATTCTACTCATGACTTACTCTCTATTCCTAAAATGAGCTTAAACGCCCACTTTCTCACCATTTGATTTGAACACTCTTACCTTCTTTCCACTATCAAGATTAAAACCAACGCGATCCGCTTTATCAGTACTTGGGTTATATATAGCCACGTTAGAAAGATCCATTGCAGCTTCTTGCTCAACAATCCCACCTTGAATATTTTTTTGCGGATTAGGTCTTACATGTTTTTTAATCATGTTTACCCCACTAACAATCACCTTGGTCTTGCCTTCATTATTCAAAACCTTAACAACTTTACCGCGACGCCCTTTATCTTTTCCGGCAATCACAATAATTTCATCATCACTTTTTATCTTGGCCATTTTCTTACGCTCAAAAAATAGTTGTCATTTAAAGCACTTCAGGTGCCAAAGAAATAATTTTCATGAACTGCTCACCACGTAATTCACGAGTCACAGGCCCAAAAATACGCGTTCCAATAGGCTGTTTTGAAGCATTAAGCAATACAGCAGCATTTTCATCGAAACGAATTACCGAACCATCAGGGCGTCTCACACCTTTCTTGGTCCTCACAACTACCGCATTCATCACATCACCTTTTTTTACTTTGGCGCGAGGAATCGCTTCCTTTACAGCAACTTTAATAACATCTCCAACAGTTGCATAACGTCTATGAGAACCGCCTAAAACCTTAATACACTGGACTTTTCTTGCTCCAGAATTATCTGCTACTACTAAATTGCTTTCTGTTTGAATCATGACCGTTCTCTAATCAAAAGTATTAAATCTTAGTTAGCTTTTTCCAAAATGCTTTGTAAAACCCAGGATTTATTTTTGGAAATTGGGCGACTCTCTGCAATCATCACCAGATCACCAATAGCACAATCGTCATTCTCATCGTGAGCAAGAACCTTGGTTGATTTCTTAATGAACTTTCCATAAAGCGGGTGCTTAACCTTTCTTTCAATCAACACCTTAATGGACTTATTCATCTTGTCGCTTACAACAACACCTGTCAGCGTTCTCACTTTTTTATCAGCACTCTCTTTTGACATGCTTATTTATCCTGCTTTTCACTAATAATTGTATTAAAACGCGCAATCTCTCTACGAACCTGCTTGAAACGATGTGGTCTAACTAATTGACCCGTAGCATTTTGCATCCTTAACTTGAATTGCTCTTCTAGCAAATTCTTTAATTCTTTCTGAAGCTCATCAGCTGACTTGCTTCTCAATTCTGTAGCTTTCATTACATTACCGTCCGAGTCACAATTTTCGTATTTATAGGTAATTTCGCTGCTGCAAGTTCAAAAGCCCTTCTAGCAACTGATTCATCAACCCCTTCCATCTCAAACAACACTCTTCCTGGTTGAATCTGAGCAACCCAATACTCAACATTACCTTTACCCTTACCTTGACGAACTTCTAAAGGCTTTTGCGTGATTGGTTTGTCAGGAAAAATACGTATCCAGATTTTTCCCCCACGTTTTACGTGTCTTGTCATCGCCCTTCTGCCAGCCTCAATCTGTCTAGCTGTCAGTCGACCTTGCTCAGTAGCCTTTAACCCAATGGTTCCAAAAGAGACTTTATTACCCCTTTGAGCCAAACCGCGATTACGGCCTTTCATCTGTTTTCTAAACTTTGTTCTTTTAGGTTGTAGCATCGTCTTGCCTTATTTACTCTCAGGAAATTTGATTCTAGCTAGCCTTACTTTGCTCAGCTTTTTTATCGTATAAACCTTCAAATACTTCGCCTTTGAAAATCCATACCTTCACCCCAATAACACCATAAGTTGTGTGAGCTTCATGTGTCGCATAATCAATATCAGCTCTTAATGTATGAAGAGGGACGCGACCCTCCTTATACCATTCAGTTCTAGCTATCTCAGCACCACCAAGTCTTCCAGAAACCTGAATACGAATTCCTTCTGCACCAGCTCTCATGGCATTTTGCTGAGCACGCTTCATTGCTCTACGAAACATCACACGTCTCTCTAGTTGCTGCGCTATATTTGCAGCAACCAACTTCGCATCCAGTTCAGGTTTTCTGATTTCTTCAATATTAACCTGAACAGAACAGCCCATTTTCTTCGCAATTTCACGACGAAGAATTTCAACATCTTCACCTTTTTTACCAATTACAATACCTGGTCTAGCCGTATGAATAGTTACACGAGCACTTTCAGAAGGTCTTTGGATCTCCACCTTGCTCACCGACGCATTACTGAGTTTTTTCATTACAAACTCACGAACCTCTAAATCGGTCAATAGATTGCTTGCATACGTTTTAGGGTTCGCGTACCAAATTGAGTTGTGTTTTTTCACAATACCCAATCTAATACCTGTCGGATGAACTTTTTGACCCATATGCTTTCTCCTACACTTCCGCTACTTTAACGGTTATATGACAACTTCTTTTCAAAATACGATCAGCTCTACCTTTAGCTCTTGGGCGAATTCGCTTCATAATCATGCCCTCATCAACATAAATTGTTGAAACCTTAAGCTCATCAATATCAGCGCCTTCATTGTTTTCTGCATTAGCAATCGCCGACTCCAGAACTTTCTTAACAATTTGAGCTGCCTTTTTGCTGCTGAACGCCAACAGATTCAGCGCTTCTTCAACTGGAAGACCTCTAATCTGATCCGCTACCAACCTGGCTTTCTGTGGAGAAATGCGGGCGCCTTTCAATTTTGCTGAAACTTCCATCTTTAACTACCTCTTAGCCTTTTTATCAGCTGCATGACCGCGATAGGTACGAGTAGCTGCAAACTCACCAAGTTTGTGACCAACCATCTGCTCGGTTACAAAAACTGGCACATGTTGACGACCATTATGGACAGCTATAGTCAAACCAACCATTTCTGGCAGAATCATTGATCTTCTAGACCAGGTTTTAAGTGGTTTCTTTGAGTTATTCGCAACTGCATCTTCAACTTTTTTAAGTAGATGCAAATCAACAAATGGACCTTTTTTTAATGAACGTGGCACTATCGCCTCCTCATTAGCTTAATGATTACTTTCTTCTATCCCTAACAATCATCTTGTTAGTTCGCTTATTCTTTCTTGTCTTATAACCTTTAGTTGGCACACCCCAAGGAGTGACAGGGTGTCGACCACCTGAGGTTCTACCCTCACCACCACCATGTGGATGATCAACCGGGTTCATCACCACACCCCTGACGGTTGGGCGCACCCCTCTCCAGCGAGAAGCCCCTGCTTTACCTAGGCTTCTAAGGTTGTGCTCCCCATTGCTCACCTCACCAATAACAGCGGTGCAATCAGCATATACTTTTCTCATCTCTCCTGAACGGAGTCTCAAGGTTACGTATTGACCTTCTTTCGCAAGAAGTTGTGCTGAAGAGCCAGCGCTTCGCGCAATTTGAGCACCTTTACCCAACTTCAGCTCTATGCAATGAATCGTTGTACCTTGAGGTATATTTCTTAATGGCAAGCAGTTTCCTATTTTTATCGGAGCATCCTCACCCGATTGAATCTTGTCACCAACAGAAAGATTTTTAGGAGCAACGATATAACGACGCTCACCGTCAATATATTTAATTAACGCTATGTGCGCAGAACGGTTTGGGTCATATTCCAGTCTTTCTACGGTTCCAGGAACATTCAACTTATCCCTTTTAAAATCAATAATGCGATAAAGCCGTTTGTGCCCACCGCCCTTGTGACGCGTAGTAATACGGCCCTGATTATTCCGACCACCTGTCTTTGAATTCAACTCAACCAGAGGAGCATAAGGCCTACCCTTATACAGCTCAGGAGAAGTAATCTTTACTACAAACCTTCTACCTGGTGATGTCGGTTTAGCTTTTACAATCGCCATTCAACTAACTCCTACCTTACTCGACCGACATAAAGTCGATATCATGACCTTCATGTAAACGAACAACAGCTTTTTTCCAGCTGGGTCTTTTGCCCAAAGTCTGACCAAAACGCTTAACCTTGCCCTTCACATTTGAAACCTGAACAGACTTAACTTTTACCTTGAAAAGCTGCTCAACAGCCTGCTTTACTTGTAACTTGTTCGCATCCTTAGCAACCTTAAATACAAACTGGTTGTTATCGTCAGAAGCAACTGTTGCCTTCTCGGTAACTCTTGGCGCTAAAAGCACTTTATAAACTTGTTGATCCATTAGACTAATTTCTCCTCAAGTTTTTTTAACGCCTCAACTGTCATCAAAACCTTATCGTAAGAGATAAGACCAACAGGATCACAACCCTGAACATCCCTAACATCTACATGAGGAATGTTGCGAGCAGATAAATAAAGGTTTTGATCATCCGACTCTGTAACAATTAATACGTTGTGTAGGTTTAAATTTTTTAACTGAGACACCAACTCTTTCGTCTTTGGCCCATCAACCTTGAACTCATCAATCAAAACCAGTCGACCTTGACGAACAAGCTCAGACAAAATGCATTGCATAGCGCCTCTATACATTTTTTTGTTAACTTTTTGTTCAAAGCTTCTGGGTGAAGCCGCGAAAGTAACTCCACCAGTTCTCCATATCGGGCTTCTGATAGTGCCAGCTCTCGCTCTGCCTGTTCCCTTTTGACGCCAAGGTTTTCTTCCGCCACCAGAAACATCAGATCTGCTTTTTTGAGCTTTTGAACCTTGTCTGCCACCCGCCAAATAGGCATTAACAACTTGGTGTACAAGAGGCTCGTTAAACTCTCTACCAAACGCAACTTCGGAAACTGCAACCTGTTGCCCAGAAGTAGTATTTATATTCATTCCAGACACCCCTCCTATCTACCAACTTTTACAGCTGGACGAACAATTACATCTGAACCCACCGATCCAGGGATCGCTCCTTTCACCAAAAGCAGGTTTCGATCCAAATCAATTTTTACTAAATCCAGTGACTGAACAGTGGTTTTTCTATTCCCCATATGCCCCGCCATTTTTTTCCCTTTGAACACGCGACCTGGAGTCTGATTTTGTCCAATCGAACCCGGCGCTCTATGGGAAAGCGAATTTCCATGGGTAGCGTCCTGCATCGAAAAGTTCCAGCGCTTAACAGCACCTGCAAAACCTTTTCCTTTAGACACACCTGTTACATCCACCTTGTTAACTTCTGAAAAAATATCGAGTCCAATTTTCGCACCAGACTCAAGCGCATCACCTTGGGAGTCGTCCAGTCTAAACTCAACCAACTTCACTCCCGCATCCATGTTGGCTTTAGCAAACACACCCGCTTCTGGTTTTTTTACAAGCGCTGGTTTTTTATTCCCATAAGTCACTTGAATAGCTGAATAACCATCTTTCTCTAAAGTTTTCACCATCGTGACCCGATTATCACAAACTTCTATAACCGATACTGGTATTGACTCTCCCGCATCAGTGAAGATTCTTGTCATACCTTGCTTTCGCCCAACTAAACCGATAGCCATTACAGCAACCTCTAACTAGTTAAATCTTTTTTCAAATTGAAAGTAATCAACCAAGACTAATCTGCACATCAACACCTGCAGATAAATCAAGTTTCATCAACGCATCTACAGTCTTGTCTGTAGGGTCTACAATATCTACCAAACGCTTAAACGTTCTTATTTCATACTGATCACGCGCGTCCTTATTAACGTGCGGCGAAATCAGAACTGTGAATTTCTCTTTTCGAGTAGGCAGGGGAATCGGCCCTCTAACTTGAGCACCAGTTCTTTTTGCTGTTTCCACAATTTCTTCTGAGGACTGATCAATCAAACGATGATCAAAGGCTTTTAGCCTAATTCGAATTCGTTGGTTAGCCATCGCCACCTAAACTCCAGTTTTTAAAGAATTTTTAACGTAAAAACCCGCTTCCAAAATCATGTAGCAGCCTCTGCTAACACCTATTCGGAACCAGGTCTAATTTACTTCCCCTTGATCGATGCCAAGGTTGTAATCAATTTCCAGACATACCCGACCAACTCTTCAGTATGCCTGTCTTAGGGCGGCGTAATATATGCTCGGAAGAGCAAAATTACAACCGATTTATCTATAAATTTGATAAAAATCCGGGAAATAGGCGTCACCTATTTCCCAACAGGATTTACTCAAGAATTACTCAATGATTTTGGCAACTACGCCTGCACCTACCGTACGCCCACCCTCGCGAATCGCAAAGCGCAGACCTTCTTCCATCGCAATCGGAGCTATCAACTCCACCTTCATCTGGATGTT
>JBECKS010000170.1:0-2681 GCA_040235395.1 Pseudomonadales bacterium
GCGATATCCAGTTCATTTGCCTGCGCATCATGAGCTTCAGAGGGAATCTCATCGGCGGGCGTAATCAGTAGGTTGTTACCTTCAGGTTTGAAATAGAATTGTTCATCAATATCCACACACAGCGGCCACTGCTGCACATCGCCAAAACGTTTTTCGACTTTGGCAACGCAGATGTTTCTTTTTTTAGGTTCAAGCCCAAGGGTATTGGCACCGGCAAGAGAAGCAATCTTATCTGCCCAGGCCCCGGCTGCATTCACCACAATCTTTGCCGAAAAAGCCTCGTTAATCAGCCACTGTGTATTTTTATAAACCAGTTGTTGCACGGTTTGTTTAAAAACAAAATCCACCTCATTTTTTCTGGCAAGCCGTGTGTAGCCATTCATGAGTGTGCCGACATCAATTTCCATGGATTGTGGTTCCCAGAAACCATGCTGAATGTTTTCCTTAATGAGTGGAATTTTTTCTTTGATAAAGCTGTGATTAACCAGAAGGCAATCATCAATGTGTTGGCGCAAGTGTTGATAACTTTTTTCAATGTTATTTTTTTGCGCTTCTGTACCTATATAAAGGGCGCCACAAGGTAAGAGTAAAGGTGTTTCGCAAAAATCTTCAGGGGGTGTGTTGTAAAAATCACGACTGGCTTTGGTAATCGTTCTTACACAATCATTTCCGTAGGCTTCCATATAGAAAGCCGCAGAACGACCGGTGGTGTGATAGGCAGGATAGGCTTCCATGTCGAGCACCAGTACCTTTGCATTGTGAGTGCTCAGTTCATAGGCAAGTGAAGCGCCTGCGATGCCACTGCCAATAATGGCGACATCATAGTTTGTTGATTCTTCACCCACCATAATGTCGTTTTTCTAGCCTGTGTATTCTGAAACGGAAATCTGTTTTTCCTTAAGTGAAGGCAGTAGTTCATTATCGAGAAATGCTAAGGCTTCTGAATTATTCAGCACGTGGGCATCAAAGTGAGCCAGTGTGCAAGCTTGAATAAATGCATAGGCTTTTTCACCAGAGCAAAGATTTTCAGCAGCTTCCATTTTGGAAAGCACGCCGGTTTCATTATCTCCTCCAAATAAGGAGCTGCCCATTTTAGTCATGGCGTTGTGAATGAATTCCACGTTGTCGCAGAAATGAAAGTGATCGGAATTTTCTAGTACCAGCATGCGTTTGGGTTGTGGCGTGTTCTGGTAAAGGTCGTGCATGCTCTCAAGTGGTAGCAGGGTATCTTTATCAGCAACTAGATAGAAGCAGGGTGCTTCATTTTTAAATTCGATTTTTCCAAGAGAGAAATCAATGCCATTAGCGATGGACTGTTCTGATTTTCCTCCTGCAGGTGCTAAAGGAACAATGGCTTTAATGCGATCGTCATTTATGGATGTTGCCAGGCTTGTCCAGCCACCAAAACTGTGACCACAAATACCGATTTGTTCGGGATTAATGTTCAAGGAAAAATTTCCAGCCAGCGCTTCGTTAATACATTCACTAGCGTCTTGTGGACGGTCATCACGAAAGGATTGAAAAAGTTCCAACATATTGCCCATGCCTTTTTTCTGCATTTGCATGGCGAGGCCCATGATATCCATCAGCGTATTGCCCACGTGATCAGGTGCAATCACCACATAACCATGACTGGCAAGATGACAGTCTAAGTGTGTGGTTTGTCTTCTGTGCCCGGCAAAACCGTGAGAAAAAATAATTAAAGGGAATGTGCCTTCGCGTGCATTTGCATCTCTCACCGCACTTTGTGGCTGCTCAGGAAAGCCCGGTGCCATGGCGTATTTGTCCTGCGTGTCAGAGCTTGTGTCTTTGCCTTTGTTGTCATCGCTGGCGGGATACCAGATTTCAATGGGAATAGTACGTTTACCATCCTGATAAGTGATTTCTGCAGATTTCACACCAACAGGAAAAGAACCACGTGTATAAGGTGAGTAAGTCATGTGCTGCTCCTTTTTTATTTTTTTAATCCTTGGGTAAGCGTTTGAAGACGCGTTCTGCGGCATCAAGAGTAAGCTCAATAATGCTGCCATCGTGTGTACTGGAAACAAAACCTGCTTCGAAAGCGGAAGGTGCCAGATACACGCCTTCGTTTAACATTTCACGATAAAAAAGTTTAAAGCGATCAATGTTGCAGGCGCTGACCTGTGCAAAGTTTTCGACTTTCTGTTCATTAGTAAAGAAAAAACCAAACATGCCACCAATATGATTTTCTGACATGGAGATACCATGCTGTTTTGCGCGTTCCTCCATGCCAAGTGCAAGTGCTTCACATTGTTTGCTGATGTTTGCATAAATGTCTGCTTGTGAGCTCAGGATATTTAGCATGCTTAAACCTGCTGCCATGGCGAGTGGATTGCCAGACAGTGTACCTGCCTGATACACCGGGCCAAGTGGGGCGATGTGTTCCATGATTTCTTTTTTTCCACCAAAAGCACCCACAGGTAACCCGCCACCAATTACTTTTCCTAAAGTCGTTAAGTCGGGTTTTATATTGAAATGTTGTTGAGCCCCGCCGAGGGCGACACGAAAACCTGTCATGACTTCGTCAAAAATCAGAACGCTTTTATAGTCGTCGCATAATTTTCTTAAGGTGTTATGGAACTGTTGAGAAGGAATCACGCAGTTCATGTTGCCAGCAACGGGTTCAATGATGACTGCTGCAATCTGCTCACCAATTTCTG
>JBECKS010000001.1:0-8057 GCA_040235395.1 Pseudomonadales bacterium
GAGCTCAGTAGCAAAAAAATCGCCCTTTCGCATATGAGCAACGTGAGTTCGCGAACCCTGACTCCACTTTCCTAATTTGTGTGGGAATTTTTTTGCAAAGTTTTTCACAGCTCGCGGCGCTCTTCGATCAGAGTTACCCTCACGTAGTACCGGATTTACCGCGCTACCTAACACTTTTCCGTAACGTTTCTGAATGGCTTTCTGCTCATCGGTTTTTGGATCTTCAGGATAATCAGGAACATCGTAACCTTGCTCCTGCAATTCCTTAATCGCTGCTAGCAACTGTGGAACAGATGCACTGATATTGGGAAGCTTGATAATATTTGCTTCAGGATTACTAACCAGTTCACCTAACTCTGCAAGTGCATCAGGAATTTTCTGGTCTTCTTTTAATTTTTCAGGAAAGTTTGCAAGGATTCGACCAGCTAAGGAAATATCACTAACTTCAATTTCAATATCTGCTTGCTTGGCAAAGCCTTTAACAATCGGAAGTAAGGAATAAGTTGCCAACATTGGCGCTTCATCAGTTTCGGTATAAATAATTTTGCTTTTATCAGACATAGTGTCCCCTTCTTGTTTAACCAACACGAAAGCATTCACCTTTTGGGTAAAAACTTCTTGGTCTTCTGTTATCTTTTAGAAAAAATCTAGCTAAAACCTAAAACTTTAGCCCGACAACTTTACTCCTACTACACTTAGGAGTACATCGGACAAATATAAAAACCCGATAAATTTTAATGAAATGTCGACAAAAATCAGGAATTAGCCGCCTGTTTTCCAGCCATTCGCCCGAAAAAGGTTGCATCACCAACTGACATGCCCGATGCATAACCTGCAGCTGTTCTTGGAACACCCGCCGTGGTTCTTCCAGCTGCATATAAACCCTTGATTGGGTTTCTTTCCATATCCAGTACCTCACCGCTTGGTAAAGTATCCAGTCCACCCAAAGTAAAGTAAGGAAACCATGCACCTCTACCAGGCGTACAATCAAGCGCAGCATAAGGCGCTTTGATTTCCTTCAACCAATCTGAACTTTTATGGAAAAGCGGATCATTCCCCTTCATTGCATGCTGGTTATAAAAATCAATCGTGTGTTTCAACTGTTCTGCATCAAGACCTAACTCGTCTGCTAGCTCTTCTACACTTTCACCTGTGCCTGCAAAATCTGCATTGAGGAATACAGGCTTTTCAAATTCATCAGCACTGACAATCATGTAAATACGATCACCAAGTTGACGCAGCACATGATAGGCAACGCGACCGTGATAACAGTCTTCATTGATGAAACGCTGTGCCTGCGAATTAACCAGAATGCCAAAAGTTAATGAAGCTGGAGGATAGAAAGGCATGGTCACAAAAGCTTCCATCATATTTACCAAGGCACCGCCAACACCCTGCCCCATCAAAATGCCTGTGCCTGTATCAAAAGGATTACCAATAGGAATGTTGGCTTTTTTCAGAATCGGCGTGTATTTCGCTACCATTTCCTGATTCATACAGAAGCCACCGGCACAAAGAATCACACCTTTATTGGCTTTCACATTCAGCTCAACGCCATCCTTGCGAATCACAATACCTACAACACCTTCTTCATCACGAATCAAGGTAAGTGCGCGAGTTTCATAATGAACATCGATATCACGCTTCTCTACCTGCTCAGTAAGAATCTTCATCAACAATGGACCACCATGGTCGCCCTTAACTTCAAGGTTATGACCTCTTGGGCAAGGCTTTGCTATCTCTTTAAAAGGCCAGGCTTTTTCATTGCCCGTATAAAGAATACAGTCATCGGTCATGGCCATGATGGCACGTTCTTTATATTCGGAATCCTTGTAAGGAACGCCCTTTTCTACCAACCAGTTGAAGTGATCCAGACTATTATCACAATACATACGGATTTTTGCTTCATCAGCAAGATCACCCATCGCCGCCATCATGAAATTAAACATGTCTTCGGTACTATCATCGTATCCACAGGCTTTCTGTACACGGGTTCCACCATTGCCACCCATATATACTTCAGCACTGGAAAGTGCGGTTGAACCACCACTAGCACTCGCCACTTCAAGAATCGCCGTTTTTGCCCCAGCATCATGGGCTTCAAGTGCGGCACAGGAACCTGCACCACCAAATCCCACCACCACCACATCATATTCAAGATCCCAACTGGCAATGTCACTGGCGTTTCGGGGCTTGATGGCTGAAGTCTTTTTCTGGTCTGTGCTCATGGGCATGTCCTTTGTGGGTGTAATGAAGCAGTAACAGTTTCATAACTGTGCGCTAAGTATTTGAATATTCGATGATTATATTTTGCTTAAGACTTAAATCCTCCTGTATTTGGGTGATGATGCTACCAAGGGGCGCATATACTATTCTTTCAACTTAAGCGTCACGTTTTTTGCCAATTTTTCAGGAGATGAAAAGGATATGAGTACTGAATTTAGCCTGGGCTCAGACAGAGCCAACGATTTGATAGCCAAAGCAACTGCCTTACAAGCTGTCTTGAAAGAAAGGTCTGCTGAGGCAGCCGCAAGTGGTCAGGTTTCAAAGGAAACTGTTAAGGCATTTCAGGACGCAGGATTCTTCAAGATTCTTCAGCCCGCTAAATGGGGTGGCTATGAGATGGACCCTCAGGTTTTTTACGCAGTTCAACGAGAAGTTGCAAAAGCCTGTACGTCTTCTGGCTGGATTATGGGCGTTATCGCTGTTCATAACTGGCAACTCGGTTTATTTGATGACAAGGCTGCTCAGGACGTTTGGGGAGAAAATCCTGCAACCCTGATTTCTTCTTCTTATGCACCGGTTGGTAAAGTTGAAAAAGTGGAAGGCGGTTTTAAAGTCAGCGGCCGTTGGGGTTTCTCAAGTGGTTCTGCCCACTGTGACTGGGTTTTTCTTGGTGGTGTTGTTCCTGAGCCAAACGACCCATTCAACATGGCTAACTACCGTACTTTCCTGATTCCCCGCGCTGATTACAAAGTAGTCGATAACTGGGATGTAGTTGGTTTGAAAGGAACCGGCAGTAACGACGTTGTGGTTGAAGACGCATTTGTTCCTGAATATCGAACACAAAAACTGATTGATGGCTTTAACTGTGAAAGCCCGGGCAATGCCGTGAATACAGCGCCTTTATTCAGACTTCCTTTCGGACAGGTTTTTGTACGTTCAGTTTGTACTGCATCACTTGGTGCGCTTGAAGGTGCATTGGAAGCCTTCATTGAAACCGCAAAAACCAGAATGGTTGGCCCAAGCATGATGAAAGACGATCCATTTGCTAGAAAGATTGCCTCTGAAGTGAAATCAGCAATCAATGAAATGGCAACCGTTATGAATAGTAATTTTGATCAGATGATGGATTGTGCTCGCGCAGGCAAACCTATTCCTGTTGAAGATCGCACACTCTATCGTTATGACTCCGCCATCGTTGCAGACCGTTGCGCTGCGCTTTGTGGCCAAATGTTAAAAGCAAGTGGAAGCAAAGGTATTTTCCGCGGTAACGGCGTGTTAGAGCGTTATCTCGATATCGTTGCTAGTCAGGCGCACGTTGCCAACAACGTACCTTTATATAGTGGCAACTTGGGTGGGGTTATGTTTGGTGGCGATAACATGGATTTAAATATTTAAGTCATCTTGAGCAAGTACTGTGAGCAGAAGTATCCCTTTAGATTTCTACACTCACTGTGTACCTGGCAGCGGCTTCAAACATATAGCTTTCTCGTCATTCCTGCCTTGAGCCGGAATCCAGCTTTTCTTTTCTGGATGCCAAATCAAGTTTGGCATGACAAGACCTTAGTTTTCATAGAGGTTTCTTATGTCTCTCATAGAAGGTTTACCTGAAGGTCATTACGCCGACCTTCCCAATGGTCAACGCATTCATTACCTGGATTTAAATTCCAGCGCAAAAGATGTGGTTGTGTTTCTGCACGGAAGTGGCAGCGGTGCAAGCGGTCACAGTAACTTTAAAGAGAACTATCCCTTTCTTGCCGAAAATGGCAAGCGTGCAATTGTGATTGACCATGTGGGTTACGGTTATTCTTCCAAACCGACCAATATCGATTACCACATTAATTTTTTTGTGGAATGTTTACATCAAACCTTGCAGCACATTGGTGTGGAAAAATATTGTTTAATCGGAAATTCACTTGGCGGCGCAATTGCCTTGCGTTATGCCCTTGATTACCCATCAAATGTAAGCAGCCTAGTACTAATGGCACCAGGGGGTATTGAAAACCAAGCTGATTATTTCACCATGCCAGGCATGGCACTTATGAAAGAAGTCTTTACTTCAGGCGAACCTATTACCGAGGCGGGTATGCGCGCTTTTTTTGAAAAAGCATTTGTGGTTGACCCTTCCTGCATTGATGAACAACTGGTGCGTGAACGTTGGCAAAGTATGCAAACCCAGAATCCTCATGTGGTACAAACCATGGTTGTTCCTAACATGGAAAATCAATTAAAAGATATAAATTGCCCTATTCTCGGTTTCTGGGGAATGAATGAAAACATGATGCCAGAAACAGGCATTATGAAGCTGGCTAAAAAATGCAAGAACATACAAATGGTTCTGCTTTCTCAATGCGGCCATTGGGTCATGTTGGAGCATAAGAAGACTTTCAACAACATGACGCTTAACTTCTTAAACTCCATTTAGGTTTCGGTAATGGAAAAAACTAAAATTGAACAACTTGGCGAAGAACTTTATCAGGCATTACGCTCTCAAGTAACGCTTGCGCCACTTACGGAACGTGAAAAAGACATCACCATTGAAGATGCCTATTACATTTCGCTTCACATGGTAAATCAGCGTATAGAAAAAGACGGCGAAAAAATTGTTGGTAAAAAAATTGGTGTAACCAGCAAACCCGTACAAGACATGCTTGGCGTTTTTCAACCTGATTTTGGTTTTTTGACTGATGCTATGGAATTTCCTGATAAAGCAGAAGTTTCCATAGCTGACTTGATGATTCAACCAAGAGCAGAAGCAGAAATTGCTTTTAAATTAAAAAAAGACTTAGTCGGTCCTGGTGTAACAGAAGCGGATGTACTTGATGCCACCGAATGCATCATTCCCTGTTTTGAAATTGTTGATTCTCGTATCAAGGACTGGAAAATAAAAATTCAGGATACCGTTGCTGATAATGCTTCCTGCGGTGTTTATGTATTAGGTGAAACAAAAGCCAATCCTCATGATTATGATTTACCGAATCTAAAAGTCGTGGTGAAAAAAAATGGCAAGCAAATCAGCGAAGGTTTAGGCAGTGCTGTTCAGGGCAATCCATTAACTGCAGTTGCCTGGCTTGCGAATACACTTGGACAATTTGATATTCCGTTTAAAGCAGGTGAAGTGATTTTATCTGGTTCCTTGGTTCCTCTTGAGCCTGTTGTTGCAGGTGACCTCATGGAGATGGAATTATTGGGAATTGGCACTTGTTCAATTAAATTCATTTAACGTCATTCCTGCGAAAGCACGCCTACATGGATGTAGGCGGTAGAACAACGCAGGAGCAGTTGTCGAGGAATCCAGTCTTTTTTCTGGATGCCAAATCAAGTTTGGCATGACACTTGATAAACAGTTGTACTCTTAATTATTAATTTTTAGAGAATATTTATGAGCAAAAAAATCAAAGCAGCAATCATAGGCCCCGGCAACATAGGCACCGACCTGTTAATGAAAGCCATGCGCAGCGATGTGATTGAACCTGTGTGGATGGTAGGCGTAGATCCAGAATCACCTGGTCTTGCACGCGCAAAAGAAATGGGATTAAAAACGACTCATGAAGGTGTAGACGGAATGCTTCCAACCATGGAAGCTGATGGTGTACAAATCGTTTTTGATGCAACCTCTGCTTATGCACATAAAGAAAATTCCGATAAGGTTAATGCCAAAGGCGCATTAATGATTGACTTAACACCTGCTGCAATTGGTCCTTACTGCATTCCCCCTGTTAACTTGAAAGAAGCTGTTGATGCCAAAGCCATGAATGTAAACATGGTAACTTGTGGTGGTCAGGCAACTATTCCTATGGTTGCTGCTGTTAGCAGAGTTCAAGCTGTAAGTTATGGAGAAATTGTTGCGACGGTTTCTTCAAAATCTGTTGGCCCAGGTACACGTCAGAATATTGATGAATTTACACGTACTACTGCGGCTGGTATTGAAAAAGTTGGCGGTGCCAAAGAAGGCAAGGCAATCATTGTGATTAATCCTGCAGAACCTCCACTCATCATGCGCGACACCATTCATTGTCTAACGGAAAGCGAACCCGATAAGGAAGCGATTACAAAATCTGTTCACGACATGATTGCAGAAGTTCAGAAATATGTTCCAGGATACACACTTAAGAATGGCCCTACTTTCGATGGCAATCGTATTTCTATTTATATGGAAGTGGAAGGTCTTGGAGACTTCTTACCAAAATATGCGGGCAATCTCGACATCATGACAGCCGCTGGTCTTCGCACTGCTGAAATGTATGCTGAAGAAATTCTTGCTGGTCGTTTTGTACCTAATGCTGCTTGAAAAAGCGCTGCTTAATACTGAGGTTTAACTTATGAATCTTAAAAATAAAAAAGTAACTCTGCATGACATGTGCCTTCGAGATGGCATGCACCCTAAACAACATAAAATTACCGTTGAAGAAATGGTACGCGTTGCTTCAGCATTGGATGCCGCAGGCATGCCATTAATTGAAGTAACACATGGTGATGGCTTGGGTGGTCGTTCCATTAACTACGGTTTTCCTGCAGCAAGTGATGAAGAATATTTAAAAGCAACTGTTGGCGCAGTAAAAAATGCAAAAATATCTGCACTGCTATTGCCTGGCATTGGAACCGTTGATCATTTAAAAATGGCACGCGATTGCGGCATTAGCACCATTCGTGTTGCTACACACTGCACCGAGGCTGATGTATCTGAACAACACATTGGCATGGGTAAAGAAATGGGTTTGGATACTGTAGGCTTTTTAATGATGGCTCACATGATTGGTCCTGAAGAATTTATTGTTCAGGCAAAACTGATGGAGTCTTACGGTGCAAACTGCATTTACTGCACCGACTCAGCGGGTTACATGTTGCCTGATGATGTTGAAGCAAGAATCAAATTGCTTCGTGCAGAATTAAAACCTGAAACTGAAATTGGCTTTCATGCGCATCACAACTTAAGTCTTGGTGTCACCAATTCCTTAATAGCCATTGAACATGGTGCAGATCGTGTTGATGGTTCGGTTGCAGGTTTAGGTGCTGGCGCTGGCAACACGCCTCTTGAAGTACTGGTTGCTGTTCTTGAGCGCATGGGCGCAGATCATGGTATCGATTTATTTAAAATCATGGACGTTGCTGAAGATATTATCGTGCCCATGATGGATCAGCCTATTCGTATCGATCGCGATGCCCTAACGCTAGGTTATGCGGGCGTGTATTCTTCGTTCCTGCTCTTCGCAAAACGTGCTGCAGAAAAATATAACCTCTCTTCAAGAGATATTCTGGTTGAACTTGGAAAAAGGAAAACTGTTGGTGGTCAGGAAGATATGATTGATGATTTAGCAATGGATATGGCGAAGGCAGTTGGAACGATTTAATTTTTTTCAAATGTCATTTCGAACCCACAAAGAGGGTGACGCCTACATGGATGTAGGCGGTAGAGTAATGCAGGAGCAATTACCGAGAAATCTCTCTTTTAACATCTTATTTCTCTGTCATTCCAGAATTTACGAAGTAAATATACCCAATACACTCCCTTCGGTCGCGGGGCAGGCTCTCTGGAATCCATGTCTCTAAAATTCTGGATTTCCGCCTTCGCGGGAATGACCTAAACGTATAATCTGCTTTTCTCAAAATATTGTTCTTAACCAAATCCATTTTCGCCTTTTATAGGCGACTCACTTTTTGTGGCAACAAAAAGTAAGCAAAAAATGCCTGCCCCGCGAAAGTTCTCATCCTTCATCACTGGACACCCAGAATCGTTCCCGACGATGCTGGGCTCAAATTTCATCCATGAAATTTGCCCCTGATGTTTGCAGGCGTTCTTCAGGGAACTTTCAAGGGGCGCTGGATTAGTTCTC
>JBECKS010000036.1:0-2951 GCA_040235395.1 Pseudomonadales bacterium
GTTCTAGCGCGGCCCAGGTTTTTTCAAGCAAGGAGAAGGCAGTCGCGAAGCGACCTTCAGGGTCGGTGAGAAGTTTCTTTGCGTACTTTCTTTTGAAAGAAAGTACGTCGCCTATAAAAGGCGAAAACAGATTTATTTAAAAATGAGATTTTGAGAACAACAGATTATGTATTTCCGTCATTCCCGCGGAGGCGGGAATCCAGAGCTTTACCACTATGGATTCCAGAGAGCCTGCCCCGCGAAGCGTATTGGGTATATTTGCTATGCAAATTCTGGAATGATAGAAAAAAAGAAATACCAAAAATTACAGCGCCTACTTAGCCTCTTCCCTCAACTTCTGCCTCACACCCATCAACACTCTTCCATATTGATTCTGCCCACGACGATCACGCCCACAGCCCCAGTAATAATCATACTGGCTGTTTTCAACCAAACGATTGTTGTCGGTGTCGAGTAGTGCCTTCTTGATGTCGGGGTAGGTGTGACACTTGGTATAAAGGGCGCGGGTCATGTAAACGCTTTTAACTTTTTTCCAGTCTTTGCGAATCTTGTGTAAACGGGAACGACCAAGCTTGCGTGCCTGTTTGGGATGATCGGCTGCACGGATTTTTTCCTGATACTTTTCATCTTCAAACTTCATGGCTTGAAAATAATGTTCCACGCTCGGCCATTCCTTATCTTCAAGCTTGAAGCTGTGTTTTGAGAAACTGCCAAAATCCTCGTTCACGTCTGCACGTGAAAAGTAATAGGCGTTTATATCTTCGTCTGGAAAAAGTCCTAATGCCATTTTTTATATAAATTTATTTATAAGGTGATTGCGCAATCAGGATAGCACGAACCAGTGGACGAATCGGTAAGATTCCTAAGCGTGCCCAACGAAGTTTGTCGCTCATTTCCTTTTGATAATCTTTTAAAGTGTAACGTTGGTATTGCAGCACTTTCTGCGCCTCTTCGGTATCCATCCACTCGGTGTAGAAAGAACCTTCTCCGAAGGCACTTCTGGGTGGTTTCTTCAAGCCAAGGGCCTTAAAGATAATCTGGGTGAAGTTATACCAGGTTTCCTGTCCGTCTTTGCCCGCACCTAAAAAGAATTTCTTGTTATAGGCAGCTTCGTTACCGACAGCATTGACAAGCGCGAGTGCTACATCTTTTGGATGAACATATTCAATGCGGCAATCGGGGTGGGTGGCAAAAAGCAGTTTCAGGGAATCTTTTTTGTCGCCGCCAATATCAGAGTCGGCATCCATGCAGGCGCCAATTCGAACGGTGGTTGCTGTTACACCACTGGCATCAATGAGTTTTTCGCATTCAATCTTATGACCTGCATAGTGGTCTTCGGCATGGAAAGGGCTGTCGATTTTTCTTGGATGTGGACCATCGGGTGTGTTGTTGCCGTGCACACTAATCGACGAGCAGAAAATCAGTTGCTGGTTCTTGCCGCTGGCTTTAATGGCGTCCACCACATTCTGGGTGCCACCTACGTTTACACGCTTGCCAAGCTCAGGATTCTTATCGACGGTGGCAGGTAACATGGCAGCCATGTGAATCACGGCATCCACTTTGTTAACGGCGTCAGCAATCTGTTCAGCATTGGTGATGTCGCCCCAGATAGTCTCAACCTTACCTTTAAACTGGGAAGCCACTTTTTCGTTGACGGGATTTTTAAGATCAAGACAGATTACTTCATGCCCTTGATTCAGTAATTCCTTAACGACTTTTTCGCCGATGTTGCCAAAGCTGCCTGTGAGTAGAACCTTCATAATGATTTCCTTTGGAGTTATTTTCTTGGAAGTGGCGCTTATCTTAGGTAAGTCGGCAGGAAAAACCATCATCCAAAGAGGCGAAGTAGGGAAAACAGAGGCTGGCTTGTATTTATGAAGTGAATTTGAAAAGCTAGGCAGCTTCCAAGGCGTTATCCATCAAGGTTGTCAACATGCAGGATTTTAAGGGCAAAACGGTGATTATTACCGGTGCTTCAGCGGGTGTAGGCGAAGCCTGCGCTAAAGCTTTTGCTAACGAGGGGGCGAATCTGGTGCTGGTGGCTAGAGGGCAGGCAGGGCTGGATGCTGTGGAAAAAGCGCTTTCCCCCCTAACACAGGTAAAGACACTGGCTTTGGATATTGGTGAATCTGGTGCCTGCGACAAGCTCATTGCCTTTGCCCTGGAGCAATTTGGCAATATTCATGTGCTCATCAATAACGCTGGCGCACATTTCCGTGGTGATGTGGTGAAGCGTTCTTCAAAAGAGCTGGCGAGCATGGTGGACATTAACCTGCGTGCGCCCATTGAATTCACCGCCGCCGCCTTGCTTCACATTCAAAAAGAGGGTGGTGCCATTGTGATGGTGGGTTCGCTAGCGGGCAGGGCGCCTTTGCAGGGAGCCGCTACCTATTCTGCCACCAAAGCAGGTTTGCGAACTTTTGCCCATGCACTGGCCGATGAATTACGTGGCAGTAATGTAGCCGTGGGTGTGGTTTCACCAGGCCCTATTGATACGGGTTTCATTATGGATGAAATCGATAACGTGGAAGACATTGTGTATTCCCAACCCATGAGCACTGCTGAACAGGTTGCGGAGGCGGTGATGAAAATTGCACGTGGGGAAGAAGTAGAAATCGCCATGCCGGCAATGAGTGGTACACTCACGACGTTTTCCTACCTGTTTCCAACATTAAGAAGAGCGGCGCGACCTACGCTTTATAAAATTGGTCGTAAGAACAAAAATAAATATCGAAATAGAAAGTAGCGATTTCGAAAAGTAATGTTATTAAAATTAACTTTATAAAAAATAGAATTAATGAATTTAAGCCTCGCTTTACTTAAGCAATTGTTTGCACCTGCCGCTGTTTTGTTTGCAGGTTTTCTGGTGGCGGAAATATTCCAGCAATTTTCTGAAGACCTGTTGTTCCTGTTTTCTTATTTACCGTATTTCTTTTTTGCCGTGAGTGCGC
>JBECKS010000082.1:0-6957 GCA_040235395.1 Pseudomonadales bacterium
ACTCAGCTACGCCGGTAATTTCCTGAACATGATGTTTAGGCGGGCAGAACCCCAATACAAACCCCATCCGGTCCTGTCCCGGGCTTTGGACGTACTATTCATTTTGCATGCTGACCACGAACAGAATGCTTCAACCTCAACCGTTCGACTATCTGGATCATCTGGCGCAAATCCTTTTGCCTGTATCGCATCGGGCATTGCAGCACTTTGGGGACCGGCTCACGGCGGTGCCAACGAGGCCGTATTAACCATGCTCAAGGAAATTGGTGATGTTTCAAATGTAGAGAAATATATCGAAAGAGCGAAAGATAAAAATGATAGCGTCAGACTGATGGGTTTTGGTCATCGTGTTTATAAAAATTTCGACCCACGTGCAACCGTGATGCGTGAAACCTGCCACCAGGTTCTAAACGAATTAGGCATTCAGGATCCTCAACTGGAACTTGCAATGAAACTCGAGGATATCGCGAGAAATGACCCTTACTTCATTGAGAAGAAACTTTACCCTAACGTTGATTTCTACTCAGGCATCATCCTGAAAGCTATTGGCATACCTACAACCATGTTTACGGTGATATTTGCATTGGCTAGAACCGTTGGCTGGATTGCACATTGGAATGAGATGATTAGTAACCCTTATAAAATTGGTCGCCCAAGGCAGCTCTATACGGGTGAAACAGAAAGAGATTTTGTGCCCCTAAATAAACGTTAAAAGACAAACGGTAAGTTATAGGGAATTTTAGAAACCCTTAAAATAAAAAAGCCGCAAAATTGCGGCTTTTAATGTCACCTGAATGTCTCAGGAATTTGGTGGAGCTAAGCGGGATCGAACCGCTGACCTCAACACTGCCAGTGTTGCGCTCTCCCAGCTGAGCTATAGCCCCATGTTATGTTTTATATCTCACACGAAAAAGATATTGCTATCGGTTTGTTCAACTTGCTCAGCTGTTCCAGCTGGCTTTGCATAAGTGACAGTAAGCACTTCGTGCAACTCTCACTAAACCTATAGCCCCTAAATCTGTGCCAAATGGCAAAAGAGCGCGGATTTTATGTAGCAGCTCAGAAAGTGTCAAGAAAGCCTGGGTATTGCCGCATATTCCTTTTCAAGCTTCTTCGCTGACTTTTTCGAAACTCCACCCATCGCATCAATGGCATCCCTGAGCCTGATTCTTGTCATATCAAGTCCAAGCACTTCCATAGAGTCAATCACTGAAATAGCGGATGTCTTTCCACTTAAGGCTACGAAAATTGGGGCAACAAAATCCCTGATTTTAATCTCAAGTTTTTCGGAAAGATCAAAAACCTGTTTTTCAATTTCCCCTCTTGTCCAACTCTGAATTTCTTCAACACGCCACAATACGAATTGTAGAACTTTCATCTGATCTTCAATGGATAATTTATTCGCTTCGAAATCCTGTTGCCGCAATGTCAAACGATCCTTGATGAAATAGGCACCTAATTCAGCAATATCGCCAAAAATATCTGCACGCTCTTTAACTAAAGGACTCAGCTTTAAAAAATCAACACTATCACGCAACCAACTCGTATAACGATTTAAAAATTCCTCATCATTTAACTCTTCTCGAATCCATGTTCCGTTTAACCAGGAAAGCTTCTCAAGATCAAAGGTTGGGCCGCCCAAGGTAACCCGTTTGATATCAAAATTATCAATCATGCTTTGCAGGGAAAACTTTTCACTTTCATCAGGCATGGACCAACCCATACGACCCAAATAATTCGTAAGCGCTTCAGGTAAATATCCAGCTCTTCGATAATAATTAATACCCGTAGGATTTTTTCGTTTACTCAATTTACTTTTATCGGGATTCCTCAACAAAGGCATGTGACATAAAACAGGCATCTGCCAACCAAAATATTGATAAAGCAACTGATGTTTTGGTGCTGAGCTAATCCATTCCTCTCCCCTGATTACATGAGTAATTTGCATCAGGTGATCATCAACAACATTTGCAAGATGATAAGTTGGCATACCATCAGCTTTCATTAGCACTTGCATATCCACTTGCGACCACTCGATTGAGATTGTGCCACGTAACATATCGTCGAATTCACAAACACCTTCAGAAGGCACCTTCATACGAACAACATGGCTCTCGTTATTGGCAAGTTTAGATTCGACCTCCTGTTTGGAGAGATTTAAACAATGCCCGTCGTAACCAGGTTTCTCTTTGTTCTCCATCTGCTGCTTACGCAGTTGATCTAGCCTTTCCTGCGAGCAAAAACAATGAAAAGCATGGCCTTTCTCAATTAAGGTTTGCACATGTTCCTGATAAACAGCTTTCCTTTCACTCTGCCTATACGGTGCAAAGGGACCACCCACATCAGGGCCTTCATCCCATTGCAAACCCAACCATGATAGCGCCTGCAATATGGCTTTCTCAGAGTGCTCCGTACTTCTCTGCTGGTCAGTATCTTCTATTCTTAAAATAAACTTCCCACCTTGAGACCTCGCAAAACACAGATTAAATAATGCAATGTAGGCAGTTCCGACGTGAGGGTCGCCCGTTGGAGAAGGTGCTATGCGTGTACGAATAGTCATGGTGGAGGTTCAACTGAAAATGTGCGCTGAGTATAAGTCATGGAGCCAAGAGACACTAGCCAGCCAATACCACTTCGTTATACTTCCGCGATAAACCTAAACGGCAGAAATCATTTTGAACCAACACCTTAACCAACAACTTAAGCCTTCGTGGAAATTCTGCGTTGCTCCAATGATTGATGTCACTGATCGTCATTGCCGCTATTTCCTTCGCTTAATGAGCAAACGGGCAAGGCTTTATACCGAAATGATAACCTGTCCTGCCATTATTCATGGCGATAGGGACTATCTACTAGATTTTGATTCGAGCGAACACCCTCTTGCTATCCAGCTAGGCGGTAGCAAGCCAGAAGAGTTTGCTTTGTGTACCCAAATCATAAATGAATACAACTACGATGAAATCAACATCAATGTGGGCTGTCCTAGTGAGCGAGTTCAATCTGGAAAGTTCGGCGCTGTCTTGATGAAAGAGCCTGAACTTGTCAGAGACTGCTTCCTCGCTATAAAAGAGAACACCAGCATTCCTACAACGATTAAATGCCGTATTGGCGTTGATGAATTTGATGACGACGCATTCCTGGAGAATTTTATTTCACCTCTACAAGAAGCTGGATGCCAAACTTTCATCATTCATGCTCGTATTGCTCTACTTTCCGGTTTAAGCCCAAAAGAAAATCGCAACATTCCTCCCTTAAACTATGATCGAGTTAGAAGATTGAAAAGAAAATTTCCAGATAGCCAGATTATTCTGAATGGCGGAATTCAAGACCTTAATAACATCCAGTCTCTTTACGGTGAGTTTGATGGCGTCATGCTCGGCAGAGAAATTTCAAAAAACTCTTTTTTGCTGTCTAAGGTTGACGAAATGTTTTTCGGAGAATCGCCTAATGTATTCAGCAGAGCAGATATTGTAGAGCAGTTTATTCCTTATATGGAAACCCAGCTTGAAAAAGGAGTGAGAGCACACAGCATGACACGTCATCTGATTGGCCTTTACCATCTCCAGAAATTTTCTCGGCAATGGCGACACTTACTGAGTAGCAACATTATAAAATCAGAAAAGGATTTTTCCGGCATGCTTGAACTCGCAAGAAAGCTGGATAACGAAACTCAGGATTTAGACAACAATGAATTCCCCTTAAGGCAAAACAGTCAACATGCTTAATCAACTTGAACAACTCAGAAAATTAACATGTGTTGTCTCTGATACTGGCGATATACAGGCAATACGTAAATTTCAACCTCTGGATGCCACCACAAATCCATCACTGGTTTTTAAAGCGGCTCAACAGGAACAGTATCAATCTCTATTGCAAGCATGTATTCAGCAACTAGCTGATGTGAAACCGCTTTACCCTTTGGAATTCCCAGATGAAAAAATCATTGTTGAACTTTTTTCTGTTTCTTTAGGTTGTGAAATAAGCAAGATTATTCAAGGTCGGGTTTCAACAGAAGTTGATGCCAGTCTTTCTTTTGACACACAAGCCATGATTCAAACGGCAAAACGATTAATTGAATTTTACCAGACTCGTGGCGTGGATAGCTCAAGAGTACTAATCAAACTGGCTTCAACTTGGGAAGGTATTGAAGCGGCAAAAGTTCTGGAAAAACAGAATATTCAATGTAACCTGACCTTGATTTTCAGTTTTCATCAAGCACTTGCGGCTGCACAGGCTAATGCATTCCTTATTTCACCTTTCGTGGGCCGCATATTGGATTGGCATAAGCAACAAAATCCCGAAGAAGATTTTTCTGGAAATAAAGACCCTGGCGTTCATTCCGTAAAACAGATTTTTAATCATTTTAAACAACATGATTATAAAACCATCGTAATGGGTGCCAGTTTCAGAAATATTGAAGAAATACAGCAACTGGCTGGTTGCGACTACCTGACGATTAGCCCAGAACTCATGTCAACACTTGAAAAAAATAATGACTTACTGGATATAGCGTTGAATAAAAGCGAGCCAGAAAAAAGTATTTTTGAAAATACCCTTCTTTCAGAATCCGAATTCCATTGGCATCTTAATGAAGATGAAATGGCTAGTACTAAACTTGCAGAAGGTATTAGAAACTTCAATAAGGACCAGCTTAAGCTTGAGCAAATGATTAAGCAGAAATTTCTTTAAACGCTTAAAATAGTTTGAATAAGAAATTATTTTTTATAAATATTTTCATAAAAATGATTGGTTGCAGCCACGAAACCATCAACGCTACCACAATCAAAACGACGGCCTTTAAACTTGTAGGCAATCACTCTTCCCTGTTTAGCCTGTTCCAATAAAGCATCAGTAATCTGGATTTCTCCACCCTTACCAGGTTTGGTTGCAGCCAAAATAGAAAAAATATCTGGCGTAAGAATATAACGTCCAATGATTGCCAGATTACTCGGTGCCTTGTCTGGTGAAGGTTTTTCAACCATGTCATTCACGCGATAAATACCAGGCGCTTCTTCCGTTCCTACAATGATTCCATATTTATCCGTTTGGTCATGAGGCACTTCCACTATGGCGACAATGCTGCATCCATATTTTTCATACAAAACAACCATTTGCTTCATAACACCTTCAGACTCTTCAAAGCAAAGGTCATCAGCGAGAATCACACCAAAAGCCTGGTCACCAATCATACTTTCACCAGTAAGGATGGCATGCCCCAAGCCTTTCATTTCAATCTGACGAGTACTCATGAACACACAACGCTCCTGAATTTCCCTGATTCCCTTAAGTTGCTCTTCTTTTCCTGTGCCTGAAATCTGATGCTCAAGCTCGTAGGAAATATCAAAGTGATCATTGATTGCGCGCTTCCCGCGACCTGTTACAAAACATATCTGATCAAGACCAGCCTGCATGGCTTCTTCAACGCCATATTGAACCAGAGGCTTATTCACAATTGGCAACATTTCCTTGGGCATGGACTTGGTCGCAGGCAAGAATCTTGTGCCATAGCCTGCTACAGGAAAAAGACATTTCTTTAACATGATTTACTCGAACTACCTCACCTAAGTATCTGAAATTTAGAAAGAATCATACGCGAATGCAGCCTATTGAGGCAAATATCAAATCTCTTGATATCAATGACTCTTATCTGGCTTTAACACACTTTTCAGCCAGTTCCTGGTGGTGTTGCCAGCCAATAAATCTTTCATACCCTCGAATTCATGGTTAGGGCTCGCCATACCACTCTCGTAAATCACCTGTCTGGTAAAGGGCTCTACGGATGGATCCAGTTCCCTTATCACTCTTGCTGGGTTCCCACCAACCACAGTATTCGCGGGTACGTCCTTGGTAACAACGGCTCTGGCAGCCACGATACTGTTTTCACCAACAGTCACGCCCTTGCAAACCACAGCTCCATCACAAATCCAGACATTATCCTTCAACACGATGGGAGCAGTTTGCCCCGGAGCAATAACCCTGTGATAAAGGTCATGACCATCCATATCCATCAAATATGCATACATAGCCAACATGCAGTTATTACCAATTTCAATGGAACTGGCTGATGTGATTCTTACACCTGGGTTAATGACACAGTAGTCACCAATGCTCACTCGCCCATGATTCTCCGGGTCTTTCCAGATGGATATACGAATAGGCGAGTCTTTGAGTGCCATAAACCGGTTATAAGAACCCAAATGAATATTGGCGCCTACAATTTCATAGTGCCTGGGTGCAATAAAACGGCAACCTTCCCCAATAGAATCAAATTGTGGATGCAGAAAGCGTTGTGCGTACCAGCTTTCATATCTAGCAGCCAAGTTAAAGAGGTAGTAAGGGTGATTCAGTTTTCTCAATGTTGAGATTTCCCATAAAAAAGTAAAAGCTCGCGCTAAGTTAACGATATATTCATTTTATGTCACTAGCATATCCCTATCGATAGAACCGATGAAATCCGAGCACCCTATGCAACTTCGACACCTTCTAGTGACGATTGTCCTGACTTATCTGATTCAGCTTCCTGGCTATGCCCTTTCAGATAGTGAAAAACTCTCTCTGGATGTCTCTTCTGACCTGAGTCGACAGGAAATCAATGGCGTGCTTGAAATTGCGAAAAAACAGAATGCCGGAAAAGTGATTAGCATTATCCAGCAAACAGAGCATTCAGAAAAAACCTATAAGGTAAAAGTGATTAATAGCTCAGGTCGCCTGCAGACTTATTTTGTCAATCAGTCAATGACACAAATGAAACCTTAACTTTTCCTTCAATTTCAATTAGTTTCTATTCTTCGTTCTATTTTCAAAAAGGCATAATTTCACATGAGAGCGTTAATTGTAGAAGATGAACCCGCCCTACTTGAGCAACTTAAACAGCAGTTAAGTGCCGAAGGTTATTCTGTTGATACAGCCAGCAATGGTGAAGATGGTTTGTTCATGGGTGAAGAATATGAATACGAC
>JBECKS010000177.1:0-30633 GCA_040235395.1 Pseudomonadales bacterium
GGGCAGGCATTTTTTGCTTACTGAGCCTGCCCCGCGAGCGCAGCGAGTGTATTGGGTATTTTGTTGCTACAAAAAGTGAGTCGCCTATAAAAGGCGAAAAAGGATATTTGGTTAAAAAAGATAATCAGAAGTAAAAAGATATTAGAAATCACAAATCCAGAGACTGGCAAAACCCCTGCGGAAAAAGGATTTAATTAAAAACGAGATTTCTCGACAACTGCTCCTGCGTTGTTCTACCGCCCGCGGAAATCACAAACCTTTAGTGATGATGTCCCCCAACCCCATGCGCATGACCATGCGCAATTTCCTCGTCACTCGCTGCACGCACCTCAACAATTTCAAGTTCAAAATCTAAGGTCTTGCCTGCAAAAGGATGGTTGGTATCTACATCCACATTGAACTTCCCTGCTTTTACAACCACCGCTGCACGCTGCCCTTCCTGCATATTCACATGAACAATCATGCCAGGTTTTATTTTTTTGGGATTGCCTAATAAATGCTTAATAGGCACACGCAAAGGTTCCTTTTCTACGTACTCACCATAGGCATCTTCTGGCGCAACACTGACAGAAAATTTTTCGCCCGCCTCTTTTCCCATGATGGCGTTTTCCAAACCCGGAATTAAATTATCATGGCCAATAAGAGAAAGCACAGGTTGCGCGTCGTAAGAATTTTCCAGTTCCTTACCGCTTTCACTTAAACGGTAATGAAAACTAACGACGGTATTTTTTGCAATGTTCATGATTTTTCCTTACGCGTATGTACACAGATAGGCCGTATCTTGCTCAACTTTTAAATCAAATACTTTATTTGCCGCCACTTCAAACTGATCACCTGCCTTGTAAGTCTTGAATTCATTTTCATCGGGTAACTTTACCGTTAAGGCACCACTAACGATGGTTATGGTTTCGTGTTTGGAAGTATCAAACTGATATTCACCCGGCGCCATCACACCAACGGTGGCAGGAAGTTGCTCTCCCTGAAAGGCGATTGATTTCACTTTTCCATCAAAATATTCATTCACTTTAAACATGCATTTACTCTCTCGTTTGGCTGGTTATGACTTGCTGTAAAAAAGGCGCCGCTATTATGTTTAAGAGCAATGAGTGAGTAAAGCGCTTAATGTGTGCTGGAAAATACTTACAGGATATCAAGCAACTCGACTTCAAACACCAGCGCACTATAGGGAGGAATAGCAGCGCCTGCACCACGTTCGCCATAAGCAAGTTCATGAGGAATAAACAAACGCCACTTTGAGCCCACAGGCATTAACTGAAGTGCTTCGGTCCATCCGGCAATCACACCGCTAACAGGAAACTCTGCAGGTTCGCCTCGCGCTACAGAACTGTCAAACACAGTGCTATCAATCAGCATGCCATGATAATGAACGCGCACCGTTGAGTTAACGCTCGGAATTTCGCCCTTACCTTCTTCAAGGATTTCGTATTGCAAACCGCTGGCAGTTTCAGTGACATCATCGCGCTTGGCATTGTCCATTAAAAACAGGCGACCCATCTCTGCGGCTTTTTCCTGACGTTCCTGAGCAAGCGCTTCCTGCTTTTCACTCACCACCTCAAAAGAGGCTCGCAATTCATCATTACTTAGCTGAATCTCGTTGCCTTCTAGCGCATCTCTTATGCCTTCCATAACCAGTGCTGTATCCAGACCATCAAAACCATTTTGTGTAAGTTGATCGCCCATTTGCAAACCAATGCCATAACTGACTTTCTGTTCGTGTGAGGAAAATTTATCTGATGACATGGCGTTGCTCCTGAAGGAATAGTTTCAATTGATAATAAAGAGGGCGCAGTCTAGCAGAGAACAGAGTCTGAATCAGTTTTGCCTGCCATTAAGTTCAGAAATCTGGCCATTTAGGGTGCAGTAGTCATAGAGATAACCCAAGCCAAACAAACCAAAGGTGATGAGATACAGAATACCGGTTAACCATTTGCCCATGTAAAAGCGGTGAATGCCAAAGACGCCTAGAAACGTAAGCAGTATCCAAGCGATGGTGTAATCAATATCACCTTCTTTATATTTTGCATCGGCACTTCTATCCATGCCTGGAATCAGGAACAGATCAATCAGCCAGCCAATACCTAACAAGCCAAAGGTAAAAAACCAGATAGTACCGGTAATGGGTTTGCCATAATAAAAACGATGGGCACCAAGAAAACCAAATATCCATAGAATATAACCAATAGCAACTGAGTGTGTGTCATTTTGTGCTGTCATTTTCTGCTCCTTGAAATTTACTGCTTAATAAAATGAAGAATGAGATTGTTTGCTGGCATCTGAATCTGCTCAATAAAATCGAGATTGTATTGTTTTGCCATGGCAAGTACATCGCTAACATCCTTTATGCCCGACTCAGCATCACGTTGTTTTAACCAGGCATCAAGATTTCTATTTCCTTCGCTGGTGTATTGCTGATTGATATTAAAAGGACCGTAGCAGATAAAATTCCCGCCTTTTTTCAAGTGTTCACTTGCTCCCTTCAGAAGCGCTTCTACTTTTTGCCAGCCAATAAAGTGAATGGTGTTTGCAGTGAATACCGTGTCATAAAGTTGATTCAACTGCCAATCACTTTGTAAGACATCAAGCGCTAAGCTTGGTTTCACGTTAGAAAGATTTTCTGACAGACGCCAGGCTTCCACCTCTGCAACACGCTCTGCTAATTCTGTGGGTTGCCAGATTAAATTAGGAAGTTGTTTACAAACAAACACAGCGTGTTGGCCTGTGCCACTTCCAATTTCAAGCACGGTTTGTTCTGTTATCAGGATACTCTCAAGACAGTCGGCGATGGGCTTCTGATTGCGTAAACACGCTTCGGCAAGCGGCAAAGGTTTGTTCATGCTTCTTTTATTGCATGTCGCATCACGGATGCATAGCCATGAAAGATTTGCGTGTTTTCATAAGCACCGCGCGCTTTTAATAACTGATGCAGTGCTTTTAAACGATAGCAGGGAACACTCGCCATGAAATGATGTTCAAGATGGTAGTTCACCCAGTTGGGTGTAAAAATCATGCGCTCCCACGGACGCGGAATGGTTGTGCGTGTATTCATACGTGGATCCAGATCAAAAAGATCAGGCACGTTAGCATGCTCTGCAATTTGCCTTAAACGAATAATCAACATAAAAGTAGTTAAGAAAGAAACTACCCAGATTAAATATACCCAAGGTGCAAACACCAGGCTGAATACCGTAAATAAAATTAACTGTGCAAAAACCAGATGCAAAAAAGGATTATCTTTTAGCGATTTTTTCGACGGATTTGAATTATTGCCGCCATCGGATTTATTTGAAAAAGCAGTTTGCACACCAGAAGCTACAGCCTTGATTAATTTCATGCCTGTTTCGCCTTTAATGTCACGCCAGATTTTTCGTTTGAAACTTTCTGCTTCGACAGGAAAATCCTTGTAGTTATTTAAATCGGGATCATCAATGGTTCCAGCAAGTTGATGGTGTCTTAAATGCCCTGCTGCATATAAAGGTTGATTCGACATCACTGGCATGGCGCAAAACCATTGCCCAAGTTTGTCATTCAATTCTGGCGTTTTAAACAGTGTGCGATGACCACACTCATGCATGAGAATTGCCAAGCCCAGTTGTCTTCCGCCAATTAAAATAATGGAAAGTAAAATGGTGACTGGATTTGGAAAAAGATACACCACGGTAAAAATTGCAAAAATATAAAACCAGTTGCTGAGTAACACTCGAAAACCGCGAATATCACTCTTACGGGTGAAATACTGCACTTCTTCTTTGGTTAAATAGTCAGCGATTTTCATAAAGGTTATTGTTACCTGTTATTTGCCAATAAAGTTTCCACTACGTCTTTCTGCTACCGAACGAATACCTTCTTTAAAATCTTCCGTGTTTTTTTGCCAGGCCTGTTCATGGTTTTCCCTGTCGGTTTGTGCCAGCAAGGTTTCATGTAAGCCCGTTTTCAAGGTCTCTTTAATCGAACGAATCGCCAGTGGCGCGCCTTCTGCAATTTCACTGGCAAGCTTTATGGCTTCTGCCCTTACCTGCGACTTTTCACACAAGACATCAGCTAAACCCCACTCAAGTGCTTCTTCACCATCAATACGACGACCCGTATAAAACATTAATGCAGCCTTTTGTTGTCCAATTAAAGTGGGAAGAGTATGAGTTAACCCAAATCCCGGATGAAGCCCCAGTTTCACAAAGTTTGCGCTGAACTTGCTTTCCTTGCAGGCAACACGAAAATCGGCAACCAAAGCCAAGCCCAAGCCACCACCAATAGCGGCGCCTTGAATCGCTGCAATAACTGGCAGTTTGCTTGCAAACAATTTAATGCCAGCAGCGTAGAGAGGGTTCTGCTTTCCTTTTTCCCCGAGTACTGACTGGCTATCACCCTCCTCGCTTGAAAAATTTGCACCCGCACAAAATGCCTTGCCTTCCGACGCCAGCACAATGGCTCGGCAATCACTTTCGTTTTCAACAAAACTAAATGCCTTATGTAGATTTTCGATTAAGGCGATGTCAAAAAAATTTAGAGGAGGCCTTGAGAACTCAACAATGGCAACATGCTTGTTAATTTCAACGCTAACATCTTCGGATATGCTTTTTACGTTCATATCTGTTCTTAATTCCTGTTTTTTAAAGGTCATGTTTCAAAGCGGTTCGCTATTAAGAAGCTGTTTGAATAGCAAAGACTTGCAAAAAATTTGTTTACAGTGTAAGCTTTTGTTCATTCCTTAACCACTTCTATTTCTATGCGTAAATGGCGAAGAACACCAAGAACAAGCTCATTGAATGCACCCTGTCACTCTATCTGAGCGGTGGCATGGATGCGGTATCCATGCGCAAGGTGGCAAGTGAAGCTGGCTTAAGCACCATGGCTGCTTACCGTCACTTCAAGAACAAGGATGACATGCTCAATCACGTGGTCATGGAAGGTTTTCGCCGCTTCCAGGATTACTTTAGCCGGGCACGTTCTGTGCCTGATCCCGTGGCTAGCCTCAAGCTCTGTATGACACTGTACGCGCAATTTGCCAAAGAGCAACCAGAATTTTATGAAATGCTGTTTATGGCTCGCCTTCGCAGTGATGACCCTGAGCTGGAACAGCGCTGCCAACAGCAGATTCAGATGGCGCACCTATTCCTGAGCGAACGTTTCAAGGCATGCATACGTTCTAACCTGCTACCAGAAGAAGTTGATGCCAAAGCCCATGCCCTTCGACTGTGGTCGATATGTCATGGCATGGTCTCACTACAGGTTCTGGGAACGCTTCACCCTGAACAGGGTTTTGAAGATTTCTACCAAACCAGCATTAACCAGTTTTTCTCTGAGCTCGGTATCGATTAATCGCTTGATGCTTATCAAGCCGTTCTTTTGCTCTTCTGCTTTTCAGCGCCTTTATAAGTTTTTATAATCGCGCCCCTCTCGCCTTTCGTTCACAACTGATGCGAGACTTAAATAAATCTTTGCCCTGGATTTACGTTCCAGTTAACTGCACAGGATTCCAACATGAAAGAACACAACAATGCTGGCGCTTCTGCGTCTACGCGCACACAAACCCTGAATCTCAAATTCCCTGCACCTGAATTAAAGTCTGTAGACCACATTGTGGTGTGCGCGCTCTATCACTTTGTGCGCCTGGAGGATTTTGAAAACCTACGTACCCCGCTTCTGAAGATCATGGAAGACAACAATGTCAGAGGAACACTTTTGTTAGCGCGCGAAGGTATTAATGGCACCATTGCTGGTACACGCGAAGGCATTGATGCGGTGTTGGCATTCCTGAAAAGAGATGCTCGTCTTGCGCCGTTGGTTTACAAGGAATCTTACGATAACGACATGCCTTTTTATCGCAGCAAGGTGAAGCTGAAAAAAGAAATCGTGACCATGGGCGTGGAAGATATTGATCCAACGCATATCGTTGGCACTTACATAAAACCGAAAGACTGGAATGAACTGATTAGTGACCCTGATGTCACTTTGATAGACACCCGTAATGATTACGAAGTGAAAATCGGGACTTTTAAGGGCGCTATCGACCCGCAAACAAAAACCTTTCGCGAATTTCCACAATACACAAAAGAACATCTTGACCCGACAAAACATAAAAAGGTTGCCATGTTCTGCACCGGTGGTATTCGATGTGAAAAATCTACCGCCTTTTTAAAACAGCAGGGCTTTGAAGAAGTTTATCATCTGGAAGGCGGCATTCTGAAATATCTGGAAGAAGTACCTGAAGCAGAAAGTTTATGGCAGGGCGAGTGTTTTGTGTTTGATAATCGCGTAACGGTGAATCATCAATTAGAAAAAGGGCACTACGATCAATGTCACGCATGCCGCATGCCAATTACTGAAGAAGATAAACAACATAAACATTATCTTGCCGGTGTCAGTTGTCATCACTGTTATGACCAAACCAGTGAAGAACAACGCGCGCGTTTTATGGAAAGGGAAAAACAGATGCAACTTGCAAAAAGAAGAGGGGAGAGCCATATCGGTACGGATGCAAAAGTCGCTCGCTCTGAACGTAAGCAAGCCAAGATTTCCTATAAGAATAATCAGCGAAAAATTTCATTATGAAAAAAAATATCCTGATTGTTGCACATCAACCTTCAGAGAATACTAAGCGCTTAGCTAAAGCAGCCTTGACCGGATGTCAGCACGAAGATTTGGAAAACATCGAGGCGATGCTTAAAACGCCTTTTGAATGCACGAGTAATGATGTGCTTTCTGCTGATGGCATTATTCTCGGTACCACAGAAAACCTTGGGTACATGAGTGGTGCCTTGAAAGATTTTTTTGACCGTACCTATTACGATGTTCTCGAAGAAAAACAGGCAATGCCCGTAGTTTGTTACATTCGTGCAGGCAGTGATGGCACGGGCACTCGTCGTGGTATTGAAACCATTATCACCGGTTTAAAGTGGCGCTGGATTCAGGAGCCACTCGTTTGTGTAGGTGACTGGCAGGAAAGTTTTCCTGCACAGGTTGAGGAGCTTGCCTTGAGCCTCGCAGCTCAGCTTGATCTTGGCTAATTCCTTCTTCCTAGACTTCACTAAATATCTTCCCCTAAGATTAGGCACTAATATCAAAGCAACAGATTCCTTCTTATGAGTTTACAGTGGTATCCAGGACACATGGCGAAAGCCATTCGCGAAATCAAGGAAGCGCTTCCCAAGGTTGACCTTGTGATTGAAGTGCTGGATGCGCGTGCGCCCTTTAGTAGCGAAAACCCTGTGCTGAATAATTTTCGCAAGGAACTTCCTCGCATCAAGGTTTTCAGTAAGAACGATCTTGCTGACCCAATCATGAGTGAACACTGGAAAAATTTTCTTGAGCAGGAGAGGGCAACCAAGGTTTTGCCTGTTTCCACTACTGAGCCAGAACGTTATCGTCAGTTGATTCCTCTGATTAAAAAACTGCTTGCTGAAGAGTTGAAAGATGCGCGAACACACAAGGTGCTGATTTGTGGTATTCCCAATGTTGGTAAATCAACCTTAATTAATACGCTCACAGATCGTGCCGTGGCTAAAACCGGGAATGAGGCGGCAGTTACCAAAGGACAACAACGCATTAAGCTGGAAGATAACCTGATTTTGCTCGACACCCCCGGTGTGCTTTGGCCGAAAGTTCACAATGAGCACAGCGCCTATCGTCAGGCCATTATTGGTTCCATCAAGGAAGCCATTGTCGACAACGACGATATTGCTTTTTATCTCGCTGACTATTTATTGAAAGCCTATCCTGCAAATCTTAAAAAACGTTACGAACTCAATGAACTGCCTGAATCGAACATTGAATTTTTTGAAGCCATTGGGAAAAAGAAGGGCGCATTACGCGCTGGCGGTCATGTTCATCTGGATAAAATCTGTACCTTGTTCCTAAATGATTTTCGAAGCGGTGCATTAGGACAGATAACACTGGAAACACCAGAGATGATGGAAAAAGAGCTAGCAGCTGTTGAAATTCAACTGGCTGAAAAAAAAGCGAAAGAAGAAGCCAGAAAAAAACGTAAAAAGAAAAAATCCTGAAATGGAAAGAAAAAGGAAAGCCTTAAAGACTTTCCTCGTTTCTATTGGCATCAAAAAGTTTCACGCCCTCAATGGCTAGCAAATCCTTCATCGGGAAAAGTTGCGCCGGCGCTAGAGAACCCGACGGATTTTTTTCAAGCACATGTTCAACAAATCGCACGCTGATTTGTGACGTTAACAAATAAACTTCACCCACTTTCAGATAGCCTTCAGCCACATCACCTTTAGCATTTTCTACGCGCGCCCACACTTCGCTGGTACTTTTATGTCGCGTGTCGTCTTCCTGCCCCTTCACATTTTTTTCAATGAGCTGGTCAACCTTGTTCTTGATCCATTTATTAGAAAGCGCAGCGGATAATATTGGCATGGTGAAACGCGCACCGATGGCTGCCATTTTAGGTTGAGTCATGTAGGTTCTGATATTTTTTGCGCCCGTTGAATAATACGCCGTATAAATATCGGCTATGGGGCCAATAGCAACGGTTTTCTTACCCGATGGAAAATGCACATCAAAATATTCACTGCCAAAACTTACCTGTTTAATTTTTCCATTCTCACGAATTTCAGCCTTGCCTTCCGCGATGACACCCAGTGCAGATTTTGCTGTGCCTGCACTCGGTTTAACATGTGGAGCGATTGCCATCTGGATACTTTCAGGCTTTTCAATTTTGCTCGCAACATGGGCAATCAAACAATCTGTAGGAATCACATCAAAACCAATGCCCGACACTAAACAAATGCCCGCCGCCTTTGCTTCATCCATCAACTCAAAAGTTCGTCTGAACACAGCACCTTCGCCAGTAATATCCACATAATGGGTTTTCCCTTTTATACAAGCCTGCATCATAGGCTCAGCGGTAATCACATAAGGGCCTGCAACATGAAAAACCAAATCCATGTCTGCCACTTCTTTTTCAAGTGTTGCTGTATCTGCCAGATCAATCACCTTGTAATCCAGACCATGCTCTTCAGCAATTTTCTTTACCTTGCTTTCATTGCGACCGGCAATCAGGGGCTTGTGGCCGCGCCTAAGCGCTTCCTTAATAACAAGTTGTCCTGTGTAACCGGTGACACCATAAATCATCCATTTGTTAGCCATTTTTCTTTCCTCTGAAAGTTTGCTTGAAAGAGCGAGCACATTAGCGCTATTTACCCGTGTCTGCAATTGACGCAATCCGTTATAGTGCTGCTCTTTCCTAAGCTCAAAATGTCATATGGACCCCATTACTCAAGGTGCCCTGGGCGCAAGTGCAGGGCAACTTATTAAAAAACATCATTCAACCGCTGCTGTTTCGTTAATGGCTGCGCTTGCTGGTATGTCGGCAGACCTTGATGTGTTGATTCGTTCAGAAACGGACCCCTTACTGTTCCTGCAATATCACCGACATTTTACCCACTCGTTTTTTTTCATTCCCTTTGGAGCCCTGTTGTGCGCACTTTTTCTGCACGAATTTATTGGAAAAAGAAATCAGTTTGCTTTTAAGGAAAGTTATTTATTCTGCTTTGCAGGTTATGCAACACACGCACTATTGGATGCCTGCACAACTTACGGAACGCTATTGTTCTGGCCTTTCAGCAATGAACGCATAGCTTGGAACAACATTGCTGTTGTTGACTTGTTTTATACCCTGCCGATTCTTTTTGGTTTGTATTTGGGAATAAAAAAACAAAGTCCGTGGCCTGCGCGTATTCTGGTTTTATGGATTCTTCTTTACCCGGCTTACGGCTTCCTGCAAAAAAATAAGGCGGAGGAAGCTGCTAAGCTTTTTTTGCAAGCACAACATCAACCTGTGCCTTATGATTTAAGTGCGAAACCGAGTTTAGGCAGCCTTGTGCTTTGGAAAATTGTTTATGAAAGCGAAGGGTATTTTCATGTTGATGCTGTGCATGTGGGTTTATTTGAAAATGTTAGTGACGCCATGTATTACCCAGGCGACAAAATATTAAAACTCGACTTGAGCAGGGATTTTCCCTGGCTGGATAAGCATTCTCAACAAGCAAAGGACGTCGAACGTTTTTCCTGGTTTTCAGCAGGCTATGTTGCCAAGGATGATGGTGCGCTGACTGGCTTAAGCAATCGCGTTATCGATATACGTTATTCTTCCGTGCCCAATGAAATTAATCCGCTCTGGTCTATTGGTTTAAAACCCGAAGCGTCATTTTATGAACATGCCTCTTACGATAATCATCGCGACACATCAAAAGCAGCGAGAGAAAAATTCATGAAGATGCTATTTGGCAAACCTTTAAACGACTAAAGAAATTACCAAGGAAGTATCTCACCATTGGAATGCCAGAAACTTCCGCTGTTTTCCTTTTTTACTGCATAGATGCGTTTATCAAGACGCTCTGCTGCTTCATCAGGGCTAATATCGCCATAACCGCCAATCATGTCGGTTGCAACAAGCCCAGGATGAAAAATACCTAAGACAATATTTTTATCTTTTAAATCATGGGCAAGGGATACACTGGCAATGTTCAATGCTGCTTTTGACATTCGATAACCATAACGCCCGCCGGACGTGTTATCAGCAATAGAACCCATACGGCTGGTAATCATGGCAATGCGCGCTAAACCATCTTTCGCTGGTGTAAGCTGATCCATGAGTGCTTCAGTAATCCTTAATGGGCCCAAGGCATTCACTTCAAACTGTGACTTAATGGATTCGTAATCAACCTCACCCAGGTTTTCATTCCTTAGTATGCCGGCATTGTTAATCAGCAAGTTTATGGCTACGCCTTCCAGTTTTTCCTTTACCAAGGCTGCTGCTTTTTCATCGGCAACATCAACACCTTCTATAACCTTTACACCAAGGGTATGTAATTCGGAACTACTCTGACGACAAAGTGCATAAACTTCATAACCAAACTTTTTATAGAGCTTTGCAAAACTCAAGCCGATGCCTCGATTTGCTCCCGTGATGACAACGGTATTTGCCATATCTTATTCTCCTTAGTCACTCATTAATGAAGGCTGAAAAAAAGGGTAAAAGCGAGAGTGCCAGAACGGCCAATATACCCAACATGGCTACAAACACTTTCAGCGGATTCCGTTGCAGGTTTTCCATAAAACTCATCAACAGACCCTGCTCCTGTAAACGTTGCCGTTCATCTTGTGCCTTTATCAAACGCTGCCTCTGGTATTCACTTAAGAGGCTCAAGGCCTCATCTTTCTGCTCAGCGTTAGGTAACCAGATACCTGCCAGACCTATTCGCCACCGCCCTGCATGGGTTTCATAAAAATTAATATTGTGGTGTTCTAATAGCTCTCGCACTTCATCTGCTTCATCGTCAGAGACATGCTGTAAGTTAAACAATAGGTGGGGCATAAAACGACTCTCGGTAAGCCTGCATTATACAGAAGTGCCTTTGTGCTTGTATTCGCACTACTTACCATTCAGATAAAGAGTGCTAAACTGGCTGGCCTGATTCATGCATTATTTTATATGAACCGCTACCCTGTACGGTCGCCCTGAACAACACTGGATATTTTTCAAGGATAGTTACTACTGGAGCAAAGCAATGAAAGCCCTGACTACTACTGACCAAGCGTTCCTATGGATTGAAAGTCGCCAGCAACCCATGCACGTTGGTGGTTTGCAACTCTTTAACTTACCCGAAGATGCCGGCCCAAATTACTTTATAGAATTGATGGAATCACTTTACGATTACCAGCCCGTTGGGCCTTTCGCCCAGCACCTTGTTAGCAAGCGTGGGCGCTATTACTGGGACGAAGACCGGCTGTTTGATATTGAACATCATGTCCAGCATCAGGCATTACCAAAACCGGGTCGTATCCGTGAACTGCTTGCCCATGTGTCTGCTGAACACAGTCACCTAATGGATCGTTCACGACCGCTGTGGGAGTTTCATGTGATTGAAGGGCTAAAGCGCAAGCAAGTAGCTGTGTACTCAAAGATTCATCATTCCATGATTGATGGTGTTTCTGCCATGCGACTCATGTCTCGTGCCTTATCAAAGGACCCCAATGTCAGGGATTTACCACCTATCTGGGCGCTTCAAAGCCCCAAGAAAGCAAAGACCTCACTAAAGCCAGGCACGGCAATAGAGATCATTACCGAAACGGCCGACACGGTGAAAAACCAAATCATGGCCTTACCAAACGCGCTCGCTGAAGCCAGCCGATCCTTTCGAGGTATTTCTGATGACCCCGACCTGGTTAATATGAGGCAGGCGCCACAATGTCTGCTGAATGAGCCTATTACAGGATCCCGTCGTTTTGCTGCGCAGTCCTATCCCATGGAGCGCTTCAAGCGTCTTTCCCAGAAATTCAATGTCACTCTCAACGATATTCTCTTAGCCGTGTGTGGCAGCGCCTTGCGGAACTATCTGATCAGTCAGCATGCACTTCCTGATAAACCTTTAATCTGCATGGTGCCCATGTCAATCCGTGAAGCCGATGATACTGAACTTGGGAATCAGATTGCCGCTATTCTCGCTAATCTTGGTACCCATGTTGCCGACCCTGTCAATCGTTTGGAAATTGTTCACCGCTCAATTGTCGCTGCAAAAAATCTTTATTCTGAAATGAGCCAACAGGAAATTTCCAACTATACATCTTTCATGATGATTCCTTCTGGCGTTCATATGTTCACGGGTAAAGCACCGGGGTTCCAGACTTATAACGTTACGATTTCAAACGTTCCTGGGCCAAAAGAAAAACTTTACTGGAATGGCACTGAACTTGACGGTATTTATCCTGTGTCCATTCCGCTTAATCGTAATGCTTTGAACATTACTTTATTGTCTTATGCGGATCAGTTTGAATTTGGTTTTACTGCTTGCAGAAAAACACTGCCTTCTATGCAGCGCTTGCTTGACTATGTTGAGAATGGCATTGCTGAGTTAGAAGTTGCTGCTGATATTCCTTTTGAAAATTCTGGAGCAAAAAAAGCAAAAAAGGCTAGCGTAAGTCCAATTTAAAAAATATTTTGCTAGAAAGAAAAAAGCCCTGCTTGAAAGTTCAAGCAGGGCTTTTTTATTAGTGCACTTGTTGCAAATGTGGAAGTAAGTATTTCTGCACATTTAACTGCGGTTGATAATGAGTAAACATGCCGCCGAGTGTTGAGAAAACCCGCGCCAGCAAAATAAATTCTGCTGGTAATTTTTCAACAGGATCTTCCTCAGCCTGTTTTAACAAGCCGGCAATTTCCTCAAAAATTTCATCGCCTTCTGGCCAATGCATATCATTCTGGTTTCCAGACATTCTGCTTACACTTGCTTTGATATTTTCCAAAAGGGAATCCGTAAATGCTAACAGCGTATCAGGGTTTCCACTGCGGGTTTTAAAACCCAACTCCTGTAAACTGCTAGCAATGCTTTCCCTGTCGCCCATCAGTGCAGAAATCAGAATACGCTTATACGCTAGCCTGAAATTTTCTGGTAATTCCATGGTACAGCCAAAATCCAATAGAACTAATTTGTTATCGGGTGTTACCAGAATATTTCCTGGGTGTGGGTCAGCCTGAAACATTCCTGCGCCTAATACCTGTTGCACATAGGCATCCAGTAACTGCCCAAGCAATTCACTAATCGTTTCCTGATCATTTGCTTCCTTTAATTCATCAAGACGCTCGGTAAGCTTTACGCCATCAACAAATTCACTCACTAGCAAGCGATCACTACATAAATGCGCAACGGGTTTAGGCACCATAACCTGTGAGTTAGCTTCAAGAAACAATCCAATTTTTTGCATCCATCGACATTCCTGACGAAAACTTAATTCGTTTTTCACAGAGCGTTCGATTTCTTCACTAATACTTTCCAGGTCTGTTGGCGGAAGAATCGGTTCAAGTGCGTTCAGGAATAATTTCATAAGCGTCATGTCCTGATTAATGGTTTCTTCGATACCCGGTCGCTGTACTTTGACTGCCACACGTTGACCTGAATGCAAACGTGCTTCATGTACCTGACCAATGCTTGCTGCTGCAATGGGCTCGCCAATGAAATCCGAGAACACTTGATCAATGGATTTTTGCAATTCATGTTCAATGATTTCCTTTACTTCACGGAACGGAACAGGCATGGCTTGATCCTGCAAAACCTTTAAAGCTTCAATCCATGGAGCAGGCATTAAATCAGCGCGTGAAGAAAGCAGCTGTCCGACTTTCAGAAAGGCACCGCCATGCTCTAATGATGCTTGCAAAAATCGCGCTGCATTTTTCTTATGTAGCTTTGCTAACGCCGCTTCCTGTTTTTCCAGAGAAATGAATGCAGAGCGCGTTCCCCAGAGACGGTAGCTTCCCACAATCATGGAAAGCGTCAGTGCTGTTTTGGCCATGCGCTTAAGCCTGAGCGGAATGTACTTTGCTTTCGTAGCAAGACTGGTCACTTCTTCAATAACATCATCTTTATCCTGATCAAAAGCACGTGCTCGCTGTTTTGCTTCTTCAATTAATTCACGCCCCTGCCAGGCAGTAGCTTCTAAGGCACTGATAGCAGCATTCAGTAATTCCAGTGCCGCCTTCAGAATAGATGCTCGATCAAATTCGGCACGTTCACGACGCATACGAATCTCTTCATACGGATTAGTGTCATTCTCCATAACCTCGTTGTTTGCCATTGTCATAATGGTTTCCCCCATATTGATTAATTCTTTTAAAGTAATTTTTTGTAGTACAAGCTTGGGTCAAAAAAACCAGAGCATGCTCTGGTTTTCAATACTTCTTACAAGTTCTCAATGCAGGTTGCGCACAACCACACCACTTGATCTGCCTTTGCGCCTAAACCTCGATAAGCCTTGGCTCCCCTTTTCAGCTCTGCGTTACAGCCCAAACAACTACTGGGTTTATTCACAATCACGTCTTGCCAGGCATCCACTTCATCCAGCAAGATTTGTTTTTCATCCTCTTCATTCAGCTCTTCACCTCTTGCCCGAGCTGCAAGGCGCTTTGCATCACGACTGGCATTTTCCATAAGGGTAGAGCCATCATGCACAATGCCATCAACCAGATTGAAGGTATCCTCAAGCACATGGCGAATGAAATGAGAAACCGTCATTCGCTGCTTTTCCGCAGCATCCTTCAGGGTGTCTTCCAAGTCTTGTGGAACTCTGGTCTGGATAACCCGGCTTTTGCGCTCTTCGGTCTTGCTTGGTTTTCTTCCTCTCGTGTTCGTCATAACCTACTTTTCACTCTCACAATAACGCGTCTGGCTAAGCCCAGAATTTAATGTAGTACAAAATATGACAAAAGCTGAATAAGGTCAATAGGGCCAGTGTTTTAAATAAGCTCAACTATGGGCAGGGGTTGGGAAACTGCTCATGCACTTTCTCTAACGCGGCCAGACAATCTGGAGAAAGCTCAAGTTGTAAGGCTTTTACATTGGCGGTGAGCTGATCAAGATTGGTTCCGCCAATAATGGTTGAGCCGATAAAGGGCTGGCGGTAGGTGAACGCATGAGCCAAGTCACTCATGGTAATCCCTTCTTTTTTGGCGATGGCAGCATAGACATCAAGAATCTCATCGCTCTCATCAAGTTTTTTATAGCGAACCGTGTTCTTGAACAGCTCCTTGCGTGAGCCTTTCGGTAAGGCTCCTTTCATATATTTACCGCTGAGATAACCCATGGCCAGAATGGAATAGGGCATGAGTCCAATATTCTCCTGCATACAATAATCTGCCAACTCATCTTCGAATACACGATTCACAAGGCTGTAAGCATTCTGGATGCTGGCAATCCTGGGCAAACCCAACTCGTTGGCGCATCGAACATATTCCCGCACACCATTCAGGTTTTCATTACTCACACCCACGTAACGAATCTTGCCTTCCTTCACAAGGTCAGCCATGACTTCAAGCGTTTCATAAATTGGAACGTAGTAGGGGCTATCTAAAGGCGCTTCTTCAATTTCATTGCCAAACATGGAAATCGGTCTGTCTGGCCAATGCACTTGATACAAATCGATGTAATCTGTTTTTAGGCGTTTCAAGCTATGCTCAATGGCATAAGTAATATTCTGACGATCAACTTTAGTTTTCTCTTTATTGTTTGCACCACGCACCCAGGACATCTGACTACGTCCTGTTACCTTGCTGGCAATAATAAGTTTGTCCCTGCCACCACTTTCCTGCATCCACTCACCAATGATTCTTTCGCTGTTTCCCTGGGTTTCGGGGTTTGGTGGCACAGAATACATTTCAGCGGTATCAAAAAAATTAATGCCTGCATCTCTTGCTGCTGAAAGAATGGCTTTGGAATCCTTAGCGTTATTCTGTGAGCCCATCATCATGGTGCCCATGCAAAGTTCGCTGACTTTTAAGTCAGATGTTCCAAGTGTTTTTGTTTTCATTATTTACTCTCTGGTTAAATTTGCGTTTCTTTGGTTGCTATTTGAATAGCAAAGCTTTCAGCTTTTAGGCCTGACGATTTTCCTAAAGGCGTGGCTTAAGCTCACGCCAAGCCTGAATCCAAGATAGAGACTGTTTCCAATTAGCCATTGGATGCTCGCCTGTACTTTCTCAAACAAGGAGAGCCTGGGTACAAGGTTGAATTGAGCATTGAAAACGCGGTTAGGGTTTCTTAGCTCAAACGTCATGTTTTTAGCATCAGGGATAAGCTCAAAATCAATAAACGCGTAGCTGTTTTCAGCTACCGGAATAAAACTCTGCTTTACTGGCAAGCCGATTAATTGTATTTCCAGGCAATCATTCTGATTAGCCACTTTTCCAATCAAAGGAAGATGGGGTTTGATAATGCCTTTAGGTAATTTGAAAAACCCGTTTAATTTTTCCGATTCCGAATCGTCGGCATCCTGTTGAATTTTTTCAAGGGGAATGCGAATTTCACCCCTGTAAGCTTCAAGAAAGTTCTTTGGAAAGTGTTCCAGCAGTCCTTCGGTTACGGTGCAGTCCAGAACCAGGTGTACTCGTGTAATATCGCTATTATTTTTCACACTGTGAACTTCAGCAAAATTCCCGAACCATAATTCTCCAGCACGCCATTGCATGATTTGATCCGCTATTCTGAAATCAACATTTTCGTGAGTTACGATGGGTGCATGCAAGCGCACCAATCCCGTTTTTATTGAAAAATGATCGCGGTGTTTTCCAATCACCTTACCTGGTGGAAGAAACAGAAGTCGCGCTGTATTAATTGGGCAGGGAAAACTATCAAAAACTTCTTTGAAATAGGGGCAATACTGCATAACTTCTGTATCTTCGCCCTCGCCTTGATAAATAACAGAAAAGGGTTTCAGGTTTCCTTTAAATGCACGCAAGGTGATACCACGCCAACTGCCATCATGGTAAGGGCCAACTTGTGCATGGGTGCTGAAATGTTTTTTTGCCGTCTCCAGATCTCTCAAGAGTAATTTTTCATCAAAAGCAAGATCCAGTTTTGCTGAAATAAACGCTCCATCATTGCTAAGCATGAGCAGCCTCTACGCTTTTATCCCCCTCATTAGCAGCATGTTTTGCGGCTCTTCTACCAGAAAACACACAATCAGCAATCGATAAACCACTGACATATCCTTTTGAAGGAATACCAACTGCTGTTCTTCCCGCGGCATATAAACCCTTAATAACATTTCCATTTTCGTGAATAACCAAGCCGCTTTCCTCATCTACTTTCAAACCACCAAAGGTCAGGGAAGCACAGGGTGACCAGAAATAATCATAACTAACATTAACGGCATAAAACGGGCCTTGGTCTAGGGCTCTTACATTTTCTTTAGGTTTGCCCATTGGATCTGGTTCTGGTGAACGCGCATTTTCATTGTAAAGATTAATCGTGCGTATGAGTTGTGCTTCATTGATACCTGTTAAAGATGCAAGTCCTTCCAGGGTGTAGGATTTTTTTATACCAAGAAAGCGATAGAAATATCCCATCACAATATGCGGCCATAAGGCTTTATCCAGCGTTAAATCCTTTGCACTTTCTGCATAGGTCTTTGCATCCATTACCAACCACATCTTGCCATTATGTTCCTTCATCATGCGCTCGCCGATTTGAGCGCCATACAGCATTTCGTTGCACACACGCTTTCCTGAGAAACCAACCAACACGCCTTTTACAAAAGCATTGGGGGGATTAATAAAACGCCATACGGAAACATGATCCATCAAATCCGTTTTCGCACCCATAGCCATCGCCTTCAAAATTCCAGAACCGTTATCACACATGGTGCCGAGCGGACTGCCTCCGAGGTATTTCGGCGCGTAGGTCTTTAACATTTGCTGATTGGCAAAAAAACCACCGGTGGCAAGCACCACACCCTTATGCGCTTTAATAAAAAGCGTTTCGCCAAATCTATCTTCGACAAGCGCTGTTAACTTTTCGAGCCACGTGAATAGTGGTGGCCAGAAAAGCGCAGCGTAATAAAATACGCCATGAATTATATCCATAAAACGATGAAGCGCTTGGCCCCAGCCCTGATTCAAAAGCGTTTTGACTTTTATGCCTTCAACTTCATTGTTGTCATTCACAACTAGCGCTTCTAGCTTGGTTTGCTTCATCACCTGAATGGGTTTTCGAGAAATACTTTTCTTTAGCGGTTCATAAATTGCCGCACCGGAAATGTTGGCTTTTTTTCCACGATGTCCACGAGGAACAGGCGTAGCATGTTCTGAATAGGGAGGAAAAGACTCGTTACCCGAATAATAAAAATAATGTTGATTAGAAGGGTAGGCGGTTTTATAGGGGCAGAAACTTGCTTCAAAGGGTACGCCGTGAGAAGCAAGCCAATCAAAATTATTGACACTTTCATCACAAAAACGTTTTAGTGTTTCATCTTTTACCGCGCCTTGCACTTCAAGCTGCAGGTAATTGAACATGTTCTCTGGTGTGTCTTCAAAGCCCGCTTCTTTCTGTACACGTGTTCCGCCACCCGCATAATAAATCCCACCAGAAATACTGGTTGAACCGCCACCAGAAAGTCTGTCGAGTACGAGCACATCCATGCCTTGCTCAAAACCTTCCAGCGCAGCGACTGCACCAGCACCGCCAAAACCAGCAACCACAAAATCTGCCTGTTTATCCCACTCTGGTATTTCGTGTATTTTTATAACTTGATTGTTGAGTGTCACAAAAAGCCTTTATTAAAAAATTATTTATTTTTTAAAATCTTTTTCGATTGAAGCTCTTAAGGCACTAAGGACGTCTTTTCTTGAACTTAATTTTGTTCCCTTAAATGCGCCCATATTTAAAGCTGACATTTCCAATGCTTTTTCCATCGCACGTTTCTGAAGTTTTTCAGGTTCCACCACTTCATCTAGAAAACCCGGTTGTAAAGCATCCTGTGGCGAAAAGATTTCTGCATTCACCACGCAGCGTTTGAAAAATTGCGGCGTTAATGCAGAACGAGCAATTTCACAACCAAACGCAGGCATGGTTAAACCAATGGCTACTTCATTTAATCCAATCTTGAAATTTCCAAGCGCGCCAACACGATAATCTGCAGCGAGCAACAACAAAGCACCCATTGCAAGGCCGTGTCCATTACAAGCAATAATCACTGGGCGAGGGTAGAGCATGATGCGTTCTGCCAGCTCCGCTCCACCTTGTAACATCTCTGCAAGCGCCTCCTGACCTTGTTGAAAAACACCCAAATCAAATCCTGCTGAAAATTTTCCTTCACGACCAGTAAAAATAATCAGGGCTTCATCGGCTTCTGCTTTATCAAAAGCCTCGTCCACAGCTTTTATCATTGCGGGTGATAAACCATTCGCCTTGCCATCATCCATGGTGACGATGGCAATTTTTGCATTATCGGTTGTTTCAAGTTGGTAGCTGACCAGTTCGCTCATAGCGCCTCACTTTTTCCTTTTATTGATTCTTTTTTTAGATTTCTCTGTTTTGGCTTCCTGCGTCACTCTACCACCTACATCCATGTAGGTGTCCATCGCTTAAAGCGATGTTCGAAATGACAAAAGGTTTTAAATTGTTCTAATCCGATGTTGATAACTGAAAATCTACGAGCGAAGCTTTAACGAGGCGAAGTTCTGTTGAAAAAGCGGAGCCTACAAATAGTAGGTGAGCATTTTGAAACAGGGCTTCAACAAAGTTAAAGCAAGCGCAGTTATTTTCAGTGGGCTTCGTCCCAGTTTGAACCGATACCAATATCGACAATTAGCGGAATCTCCAACTTCGCCGCCGCACTCATCTCTCGCTTCAAGCCTTCACTCACGTCTTTTAAATCTTTTTCATTCACTTCCAGCACCAGCTCATCATGCACCTGCATGATGACCTTTGCATCCAGTTTACTTTCTTCAAGCCATTTATCGACGCGTATCATGGCGAGCTTGATGATGTCTGCTGCGCTACCTTGCATGGGCGCGTTAATAGCCGTTCGCTCTGCTGCCTGCCTTAACATGCCGTTTCGATCGTTAATGGTTGGCAAATACAGACGCCTACCAAAAATCGTTTCAACATAGCCATTCTCTCTCGCAACATTGCGAATATTATCCATGTAATCCTGCACGCCGGTATAGCGGGAGAAATAGGTATTAATGTAGTCCTGCGCTTCTTTTCTTCCTATACCCAATTGCTTGGACAGACCAAAAGCCGACATGCCGTAAATCAAACCAAAGTTCACTGCCTTGGCTCGGCGACGATCTTCAGCAGTGACTTCCATCAGGGTAAGTCCATTTACTTCGGCTGCTGTCGCCTTATGAATATCTTCGCCCGCTTTAAAGGCTCTAATCAAACCCTTGTCCTGGGAAAGGTGAGCCATGATGCGCAATTCAATCTGGGAGTAATCCGCTGCCAGTATTTTGTAGCCTTTTGGCGCAATAAATGCCTGACGAACCTTTCTGCCTTCTTCGTTTCGAATGGGAATATTCTGTAGATTGGGATCACTTGAAGAAAGACGCCCCGTGGCAGCTACTGCCTGATGATAGGATGTATGCACACGCCCGGTGTTTTCATTGATCAGCGTGGGCAGAACATCCGTGTAAGTGGATTTCAGTTTGGCATAACTTCGATATTCCAGAATCAGTTTTGGCATTTCATGGTCGTAGGCCAAATCCTGTAACACTGGTTCTGCTGTTGAATACTGTCCTGTCTTGGTTTTTTTTGGCGCCGGGATTTTAAGTTTTTCAAACAGAATCTGGCCAAGCTGCTTGGGTGAATTAAGATTAAATTCTTCGTCCGCTAACTTATGTGCCTGTTTTTCGAGCTCTTGCAAGAGCACTTCCAGCTTCTTGCTTTGTTGTGCTAGCTGTTCGCTATCAATTAATACACCTTGTTGTTCAATGCTTGCTAACACAGGAACAAGCGGCATCTCTATGTCTTCAAAAACTTTTTTAAGTGAAGGAATGTCTTTTAATTCATCCCATAGGTTTTCGTGCAGTCGTAAGGTGATGTCAGCATCTTCTGCCGCGTAGTTACCGGCTTTTTCCAAATCAATTTGATTAAAAGTGATTTGTTTTGCACCTTTGCCTGCAATGTCTTCAAAGTGAACGGTTTGCACGCCCAGGAAACGTTCCGCCATGCTATCCATGTCATGCCTGCCTGAAACGGAATTCAACACATAGGATTCAAGCATGGTGTCATAACAAACATTTTTGATGGAAATTCCATAACGCGATAACACATTCATATCAAACTTGATGTGTTGGCCAAGCTTTCCAATCTTTTCACTTTCCAGAATCGGTTTGAGTTTCTTAAGACAGCCCTCTCGATCAAGCTGTTCGGGCGCACCGACATAATCATGAATGAAGGGCAAATAAGCAGCTTCGCCTGCTTTACAGGAAAACGATACGCCTACCAAGTCACAGCTCATGTAATCAAGGCCCGTGGTTTCAGTATCAAAGGCTATGAGCTTTGCTGCTTCCAGTTTTTTCAGCCAGTTTTCGAATTGTTTTTCGGTCAAAATAGTTTCGTAATGGGTATTAGGTGCTTCAGGAATCGCACGCGTTTTTTTGATTTCCACATCGCCTGCGCCGCCAGTTTTTGGCGCAAGACTGTCTGTGCCTTTTTCCAGATCCTTGAGAAGACTTTTAAATTCCAGCTCTTCATAAAGCGCCCTTAGCTTTTCATCATCCTGTTGTTGTCGAATCAAGGTGTCGTAACTATCCTTAAGCTCTACGTCTAGCTTGATGGTTGCCAGCTCATAAGAAAGCGGAAGGAAACTCAAACTTTCCCTTAAATACTCGCCCACCTTGCCGCTGATTTCATCGGCATGCTCCATCACGCCTTTTAAGCTTTTATATTCCGTTAACCATTTAACAGCCGTTTTTGGACCACACTTGGGCACGCCAGGAATGTTATCGGAGGTATCACCAACGAGCGCGAGATAATCAATAATCTGGTCAGGACGCACGCCAAATTTTTCCACGACACCTGCATCATCGTAATAGGTGTTGCTCATGGTGTTAATGAGCTTGACCCTGTCACCCACCAGTTGCGCCATGTCCTTATCACCCGTGGATATCAGCGTTTCTATTCCTTGTTCAGCCGCATGTAAGGCAAGCGTGCCAATCACATCATCGGCTTCGACGCCGGGAATGGCAAGAAGCGGTAAACCTAGGGCTTTAATCAGTTCATGAAGCGGTTCAATCTGGTCACGCAGCTCGTCAGGCATGGGCGGGCGGTTGGCTTTGTATTCAGGATAAAGCTCGTTGCGAAAGGTTGGACCTTTGGCATCAAACACAACGGCGATATGTTCCGGCTGGTAACTTTTAATCATACTGGCCACCATGTTGAACACGCCTTTTATTGCGCCTGTGGGTTTTCCTTTGCTGGTAACAAGAGGGGGGAGCGCATGAAAGGCTCGATATAAATATGATGAGCCATCAATTAAAATAAATGAGGGTTTTGCCATAAACCGGAATTTCCTTCAGACATCACTAAGCGAGAACCATGTCAGTATACACGCTCTTAAGTCAAAATCAGCTGCGCGACCTGCTCGAAAAATATGAGCTTGGGAAGATTGAGTCTATAGAGGAAATACCTGACGGCATTGAAAATTCGAACTATATGCTTAGAGCCTGGCAGCAGGATTATGTATTAACCATTTTTGAGCAACATGCTGCTAACGAACTCAATCCCTTTTTCAAATTCATGATGCTTGCCGAACAGCAAGGGTTTGCTTTTCCTTGCCCCTTGCTGAATAAATCTGGCAAGGCGCTTTCATTTTTTGAATATAAAGGAAAGCAGAAACACTTTATTGTGTGCAAGAAACTGCAAGGCGCTCACCCTGCTCATATAGACACTGAGCTTTGCAAGGAACTGGGCTTACAGTTTGCAGCTATTCACCTTTTATCGACGGATGAAAATGTAAAGGGCTTATTTCCATTTGATGCTCTGGACTTTGTGCTTCCTGATTCGCCTCTGGATTTTCTTTCTGATGAAAAGCAATCCCTGCTTGCACAACAGAAGTTACTTATTCAGAAAATCGCCTCTAAGACCAATGATTTACCTTCAGGCATTTGTCACTGCGACTTCTTTCCTGATAACTCCCTTGTAAGCATTGAAGAAGGGAAGCCCGCTTTGACCGGTTTCCTTGACTGGTATGACGCAAGAAATACCTTTTTTATTCTCGATCTTGCCATCATTGCCGTTAGCTGGTGCAAAGATAGTAACAATACTGTCAATGGGAAATTAGTTGTGGCTTTACTTGAAGCCTATGATGAAATCAGACCTTTGGAAGAAGCTGAAAAAGACGCCTGGAATGACTTTTTAAAAATAGCTTCGTGCATTTTCTGGCTTAGCCGTGAAGTGTATGCGCACAAAATGAAATTAGCAGGAAAAGAAATAAAGGCAACAAAACAATCGGATGAATTTTATCAACTGCTGCTTGCCCTGGAAAATAACTAGTTTTTTACGCACTGAAGAAGGGCTTGTCTGCTTTCATTAAGATAAGCAGAAAAATCTTTATAAGTTTTACTGCTCGCCATCGGGTCTATAATTGCCAGACGGAAATCCTTTAAACCCGTTTCCTTGATTTTCTGTTTTAATTTTTTTGCTTCAGTGCTTTCAGAAAAAGCTGGCGAGCTGATCAGACATACGGCCTGTTCTTTTTGTTTTGCAGTTTCCAATAATTGATTCAATTCATGCCAATGCTTTAAACCGGGTTTAGCATTGTGATTGTTATAAATCACAAAATCATGCTCTAGCCCTAATTCTGATTCCAGATAGGAGTAGGCATTGTGATTCACAAGCACTAACGTTTTTAAGTTTTCTTTTTTTGCTGTTGCTAATGGCTCATTTGTTCTGGGCGCTGCTGTTTTTGGTACTTCTACGCCCAAAACCATTGCCATCGCCTGAATAATGGCTTGACTATTTTTTTCACTCAGCCAGATATGAGGGTCCATGGCTTGTTCATCATCATGATCTTCATGGTTTTCCTTTAAGAGTTTTACTTCAGGAATATCGGCCAGCACCAGTTGTTGTTTATTTGCAAAGGCTTTTGAAAGGTAAGGCTCTAGTTGTTTCCCTCCCCAGATAACAAGGTCTGCCTCAGCAATTTTTTTCAAGTGAGAAGGTTTCATCTGGAATGCGTGAGGATTCATTGCTGCTTCCTGCAACACAGAAACCTCAAGGCCTTGAACATTCAGTTCGCTTAATATCAAAGCGTAGGGCTGAATGCTTACCAGAATCTTTATTGGCCTGCTTTCATCCGACGCTTCTAGCGCTTGTGACAAGGGCATGAAAAGTATGAAAGATAAAAACACTAAAAACTTGAAGAGCCTGAACCTAAGTGAGTGCATGGTGCTTTCAATGGGCTGTCATTATTGAAGAATAAAAAGGATGGCGTATTATGCCCCATCTATTCAGGGACAAAAACGCTCCCTTCATTTTCAACAGCCTTAGGCCAGGAAACCCTCTTGATACAAGGTGCTACTCCTTCAGACGCATGCCTGATAAGCGCAGACAAGATTACCTACCAGTTCGTCGATAAGCTGATTCTTGATGCTGTGTCCCTTGATATTCACGCTAATGAAATCATCACCTTGATTGGTCCAAATGGCGCAGGCAAGTCCACCTTGATTAAATGTCTGCTTGGGCTCCTGCCTGTGGCCTCGGGTGAGGTAAGCAGGAAAACGGCACTAAATATTGCTTACATTCCTCAGAAAACCTATCTCAACCCCAGTATTCCCATCCGTGTAGAAGGTTTTCTTGGTCTGGCGGGAGATTTTACTGAGGCCGAGATGCTTGCCGCACTCACCAGAGTGGGGGCGGAAAAACTTCTGCAATCTGACCTGCATAAAGTCTCTGGTGGAGAATTCCAGCGTGTGATGCTGGCACGAGCCATTCTTCGTAAGCCTGAGCTGTTGGTTCTGGATGAACCGACACAAGGTATGGACGTTGCGGGGCAACAAAGTTTATATGCCTTGCTCAATGAGTTACGAGAAGAGCTGGGAAGCGCGATTCTGATGGTAAGTCATGACCTACATCTGGTGATGTCTAACACCGACAGGGTTATCTGTCTTAACCAGCATGTCTGTTGTTCGGGTCATCCTGAATCCGTGAGTACTGATCCTGCCTATCTGCAGCTTTTTGGTATCAAGGAAGGTGATGGCCTAGCGGTCTATGAACATCATCATGATCACCATCATGATGCTTCAGGGAATATAGTGCAGGATGATTGAGTTACTACTGTTTCCTTTAATAGCTGGCTGCCTGATTGCCATGGTTTCTGGTCCCTTGGGCTGCTTTGTTACCTGGAACCGCATGGCTTACTTTAGCGATACCCTTGCCCACTCTGCGCTGATGGGTGTTAGCTTTGCCTTACTGCTAAGCATGAATACGACTGCTGGTATTCTGTTAGCCTGTTTTATTATCGCCTTCGCCTTATTGATGTTCAGGGATAACAACCTACTACCCCGCGATACGCTGTTGGGTATCTTTGCTCATGGAAGCCTTGCCATGGGCATTGTGTTTGCAAGCTTTATTAAAGGCATGCAAATAGACCTGATGGCTTTTCTTTTTGGAGACATCCTCTCTGTCAACAAAACCGATGTGCTGAGCATAACGATTGTCTGTCTGGTGATTGGAAGCCTGTTGTTCTCTCATTGGCAAAAACTCATCAGCGTGAGTCTGGATGCTGAACTCGCGCAGGTTGAAGGCATTCAGGTACAGCGATATCGTCAATTATTAATGTTGTTGCTTGCTGGTTTAATTGCATTTTCCATAAAGATTATTGGCGTGTTGCTGATTGGCGCACTACTCATCATTCCCGCAGCCGCAGCACGTGTTCACGCACATTCGCCAGAACGCATGGCATTAGTTGCCTCGCTTGTTGCTTTGTTTTCAGTGGCAACAGGCCTGCTGCTTTCCTGGTTCCTCGATACCCCTGCAGGTCCTTCCATTGTCTTAATGAGTTTTTCACTTTTTATTTTTTCTTCATTAATTAGCGCAGCAAAAAATCGGGCACATTAATAAGTCGCATCATTCATGCAAACCATTCGCCCTTCAGGAAACTTCCGCATCCATTCTCAAATCTGGGCACTTGCATGGCCCATGATGCTCGCCAATGTCGCCACAACGTTTATCGGTCTGGTTGATACCGCCATTCTTGGTCATATGGATAAAGCGGCTTATATCGGTGGTGCAGCCGTTGCAACAAGTCTGTTCAATATTATTTATATGAGCCTGGCTTTCCTGCGCATGGGTACAACAGGATTAATTGCCCAACATTTTGGTGAAAAACAATGGCAAGATCTTTATGCCACTCTTAGCTTAAGTATTCTGTTGTCTGTATTTATTGGTTTACTGCTTATCATTTTTTCATCGCCCATTTTTTATTTTTCTATTCCTTTAATTGGCGGCTCAGCAGCTGTGCAGGATGTCGCTCATGAATACGCAGCCATACGAGTACTCGGCTCACCCTTTGTGCTATTTAATTTTGTGGCCATCGGTTTTCTAATCGGTATACAGAAAAGCCAACAGGCATTGTTCCTATTGCTCATAAGCCAGAGTATTAACATTGGTCTGGATTTCTTCCTGGCTGTTTATCTTCAATGGCAGCTCGCAGGTATAGCTTGGGCAACGGTGATTTCAGATGTTAGCGGTAGTGTGATAGCGCTATTTTTTATGTCTGTTTTTATGAAAGGAAAAATATCGTCGATGTTTTTTTTGCCAGAAATAATAAAAAAACTCTCTAGAATTTTTTCGCTTAACCGAGATATTTTTTTTCGCACCATTATTCTCATTAGTATTTTTGCCTTTATTACAGCACAAAGCGCGAAACAGGGCGATGTGATTCTAGCGGTTAATGCCATACTCATTCAGATTTTCCTTTTTCTAGCAAACGCTATTGATGGTTTTGCAAATGCGGCAGAAAGTAAAACAGGTGAGGCCATTGGGGCATATAGAAAGTCCAATGAAAGAAATTTAAATGATGAAATTTCTCTGGCTTACTACGCTTCTTTGTTTCAATCCTTTTTATTTTTAACGCTTTCTTTTGTTTTTCTTTTTGTGTTTTCAAATGACATTCTTGCCTTACTAAGTAATCAAGAAATTATTTTGAATAAGGGCACCCGTTATTTCTACTGGCTTTATATCCTGCTGCTGCTGTCGACAACTTCTTTTGTGGTAGATGGTGTATTCATCGGCGCAGCAAAAGGTCGAAGCATGTTGATCGCTATCTCTACATCAACTACACTTGTGTTTTTTCCCTTGTGGTATTTAACATTGTCTTTGGAAAATGACGGTCTGTGGCTAGCTTTATGTTGTTTTATGTTGTTTCGTTCTGGCTTTAGCCAATGGCTGTATTTACAAATAAATAAAAAGCAGGCGTGGTTAATACAGGAATAGGGTTTAATGCCATTTTACCGGGTTGCTTTTTTCTTTCGTTTCATCGCTGAGCTCCCTTTCCTGTGAGCGCTTCTCTTCATGATTACATCGCGAACAATAAACGGTTTCATAATTATCGTCGCTTAGAAAATAAAGCGTATCTTCCTTGTGGCAGGAAGGGCATGTCGCGCCAGCAATAAATCGTTTCATAGTTGTTTTCGTAAAGCCTCAAGCACTGGCCTGGTTTCAGGACGCACTTTCCGCCAGATGAAAAAGGATTCGGCTGCCTGTTCAACCAACATGCCCAAGCCATCTGAATACTGTTTGCAGCCTTTTTGTTTTGCTTCACTGATAAACGGCGTGTCTTTTGCGGCATAAACCATGTCATGACAAAAAACCTTTTCCAGATTTTCTGGCAAGTTTGCACTTATTCCTGATAAGCCTGCAGAACTGGCATTAATAATCATGTCTATACTTTTTAATGCCGGCACAGCATCAAGACCAAGGCTTTCCATTACTGGGGAAGAAAACTGTGTCAGAAGATCTTTTGCTTTCTGTTCCGTTCGATTAGCAATTAATAAGCGAGAAACGCCTTCTTGTAAAAGTGGAAGGATGACGCCACGGGCAGCGCCGCCTGCACCAAGTAATAACACGTTTTTATTTTTTAGTGTTTGTTTGTGATTGTTCTGAATATCCCTGATGAGACCAATACCGTCAGTGTTATATCCAACAAGTTTTTTGTTCTCTAAGGCAAGGGTGTTCACTGCTCCGGCTTTTTCAGCGAGTTCGCTCAGCTCATCCGCGATTTCAAGCGCCTGTAATTTAAAAGGCAGGGTTACATTCAGGCCTAAGCCATCTTTGAAAAACTCAGAAACATCTTGTTTAAAATTCTGTTCCGTAGAAAGTAGAGCGCCATAACTTAGCTCCTGTTTGCACTGCTCGGCAAAACGCCGATGGATCTCTGGTGATTTACTGTGTGCTATTGGGTTTCCAATAACGGCATATTTATCCATGGCGCTTTTTTGTTTGTTTAGGTGCTAAGCCAGTCTTTCTCGCAAAGAAATTTTTCATACAATTCTATTTCTTCTGAACCAGCTTCGGGGTGCCAATCATAATGCCAGCTCACCAAAGGGGGCAAAGACATTAGGATCGACTCTGTGCGTCCTTTGGATTGTAACCCAAAAAGCGTACCTCTATCCTGAACCAGATTGAACTCAACATAACGGCCACGACGATATAACTGAAAATCTCTTTGTCTTTGCTCATAAGGCATGTCTTTTCTTGCTTTTACAATGGGCTCGTAAGCTTCAATGTAGGAATTACCGATTGCCTGCATGAATTTAAAGCAGGTATCAAAATCCCATTTGTTAAGATCATCAAAGAAAATGCCGCCAACACCTCGTGGTTCTTCACGATGAGGAAGATAGAAGTATTCGTCGCACCAACTTTTGTATTCCGGATATACCTCGTCGCCAAAGGGTTTGCAGGCATCAAAAATGGTTTGGTGCCATGCCTTACAATCCGCTTCATTGCCATAGTAAGGGGTTAAATCATATCCGCCACCAAACCACCACACAGGTTCTTCGCCTTCTTTTTCAGCAATAAAGAAACGCACGTTTGCATGTGATGTGGGTACATAGGGATTTCTTGGATGAATCACCAGCGATACACCCAAGGCCTGAAAACTTCTGCCGGCAATTTCTGGACGACTCGCACTCGCTGAAGGGGGGAGGTTCTTGCCATGAACATGGGAAAAGTTTACTCCGCCTTTTTCAAGCACCTTGCCATCTTCAAGAACAGCGCTTATTCCACCACCACCCTCAGCTCTTTGCCACTCATCCCTTAGAAAATCCTTGCCGTCTATTGCAGATAATCGATTACAGATATTTTTCTGAAGTCCAAGAAGATAGCTTTTTACGGCATCAATGTTGGGGTCAACTACAGACATTATTTTTACCTTTTTTATTTAGTAGAACCGAAAGTTTACGCGGGTCTGATAACTTCACCATTAACTAAATCAATTATCTGACTAGTTTTTTTAGCATCGCCCAGTTTTTCGTTTAGGAAAAATGCCGCTTTTGAGCGAAAAAGCTTGCGAACCTTAAGCATGCTTGAGGGCGTTTTGACGCCTGCAGGATTTGCGCTGCTTGAAATAATTGGGCCACACTCTTCACAAAGCTTTTTTGCCACAGGATGCCGGGTAATTCGAATAGCGATTTTATGGTTATTACCAAGGATTAACGCCGCCCTTTTACGTGGGTAAGGCACAAGCCATGTAGTTGGATGTTGCTGGGTTTGACTGATTCGCGATTGTTGTGCTGTTGTTAGTTTTATCTCAGGAAAACTTAAAAGCATCTGCTCGGGAGATGCACACAACACGATGAATCCTTTAGTGGTTTCACGACGCTTTACTCTTCGTAAGTGCTTTAGCGCCTTATCATCCAGTGCTAAACACCCTATGCCGAAAACAGATTCCGTTGGATAAACCACCAGCTTGCCTGCTTTCAGCTGCCTGCAAGCCTGTTGGACTTTAAGGTTCATCAATATCTAGAGCTTTTCCTGAAGCGCCTTATCCTTTTTCTGAATGCTGGCAACATTATCGAGCCTTTCCTGACGAAGTTTTTCTGCAAGACTGTTATCTGCTAAAGACAGAATCTGTGCTGCGAGATAACCCGCATTCTTGGCACCCGCCTTGCCAATGGCTACAGTTGCTACGGGAATGCCTCCCGGCATTTGTGCGGTTGATAGCAGAGCATCAAAACCCTGCAAAGGACCCGCATCAACTGGGATACCAATAACAGGTTTAACCGTGTTTGCTGCAACCGCACCGGCAAGATGGGCTGCCATGCCAGCTGCACAAATAAACACTCCACATCCTCTTGCATCTGCATCTTTTACATAGTCATGAGTTTGG
>JBECKS010000135.1:0-4312 GCA_040235395.1 Pseudomonadales bacterium
CAACAGTCCATCGGCATCTTATGTGAGAACACATGGTGTCATTGTTTGTAGTTACAGTCGTGATGATCCTTGTCCTGTGCTATGGTGCAACCCTATTTTGCTACTTCCACTGTCGTATCATATAAAAGAACATTTAAGGAGTTACACAGATATTGGTGAGGTTGTCGGAAATTTGTCCTGCCCCTCGGGGTCATTTCTTTTGCTGCCGGTTCGTGAAGATATTCCATTGCCTATGGGTAACCTAATGGGTGAGGCTTTAGCATCAGGAGGCGGCATAAAAATCAAGCTTCCAAACGGAACCTATCGGGTTTTTTATGAGCAATTTGATGTTCCTGAGGGATCTACACAAGAATTCTATCAAAATATTGTTGTTCAAAGGCAATAATAGAATGTTGTTTTGCTAAATTTCAAGAACCAGATCCTGTGGACCTTACGAAACTTAAACATGTGCTTATTTTTTAAACCAAAGCATGTTTAAATCCTTCATGCCTAAGGGTTTTTGTAAACGGTTATCTTGGTTCTGTTCACAAAGTTTTCTAATACATCTGCCAAGGGCCATTCGTCTTTTAGGATCATGAAAAAAAGGATCTAACGGAAATTTTTCCGCACAAGATTCAGTTATCCAAACATGGATACATTGCTCACATTTATATTCCAAGGGGCATGTTTTTTGCCCGGCTATTCTCGTATTCATTCCATCTTTTATGATATCATTTTTTTTAATCTCTGATTGGCAGAATATACAATTCATCGCAAATTTCCTTAAAAATTTGATTAAACGTGTTTTCTACAAAATTTCAACCAGTTCGATTTTAAAGGTCAGGGTTTTTCCTGCAAGTGGATCGTTTTCATCCAATACGATGCTGTCTTCTGTGAAGTCTTTAATGGTAACCATTGTGTATATTCCATCTTGAGTGCGAATCCTTAACCGCTTCCCAATTTCTAAATTTATTTCTTTGGGGAAACCCGATCTCTGCATAACAGATACAAGTTCTTTTTTAGGAAGACCATAAGCCTCTTCAGGGGGAAGTGTGATGGTCTTGGTGTCTCCTTTTTTCATTCCGATGACTGCGTTTTCAAATCCCGGCAGCATATTTTTTTCGCCAATGGTAAACTCAAATGGCTCTTCATCTGTGGTGGAACCAAATACCGTTCCGTCTTCAAGATAACCTTCAAAATGAACTTTTACCCTATCTCCAGTTTTAGCTATAACCATTGTTCCTCACATTTATTTGAGTTCTAGATCGTAAACCTATTTAAAATATGTGTAAAACGCGTCCAACATGGCCTTTCAGAAGAATTTTGTCAAGAGGCTTTTAGTTTCCATCCAGAAATGGCTCTTTTCCGCAATCTCTTCTTCAATCTGCGGAATTACTTGTGCGGAGCACCATTTGTACACCCCCGAGTAATTCCTTGATTTCCCCTCCGGGGCGTAGGCCTTAGGGACCGGAGGCTTAACCTTGCGAAACATTGCTAATTTCTGAATTAGAAACTTGATTTGTGCTCAATATAGTCAAAGACGGGAACAAATTAGAAAAAAAGCGGTTTAGAGCATGAAAGCTAAAAAGATTCAGATCTATTTTGGATGGTTAAAAATGGTGTCACCTTGAAACCAGGCGTCAATGGAATTGGGATGATTTAAATAATTTTCTATGGCCTCTGACAAACGAGATATGTCAGATTGACACCCTTTCTCTCGGCAAAACACTGTTAAACGTGACTGTATGGTTTGAAGGATTTCATACATTTGAAGATAAGTCTGGAGTCTGGCTCTATGATTTCTAGTCTCAAAAATCGTCTTACAGTGGGCCGCACTGGTCGAACTGCAGGTTCGACATATAACTGGTCTTACCATATAAATCATACACATGCTGTTTTCTAAAAAAATACAAGGCAACTTGTGCCGCATCATGAAAATATCATCCGGATGTTTACCCGCTATTTTCTTTAGGATCTTTTTTATTTTTACATTTAATGTTTGTTTTTGCTGATCTGAAAAAGTCTGCTCGATATGATGTCCGATGAGAAATGCCTCCGGTGGTGTCACCATTGGTTGGTTATAGCAACAAAAATGGCAGCCTGGTTTACAGTCTAAAGGTTTAGGGAGAGATTCAAGTGATACAAATTTTTGGATAGCCTCATCGGTCTGTTTTAAGACGGCTCGGGCCAATTTCAGAACCTCATTATTCGTTCTTTTCATCATGGTGTTATTGATTTGTTGTTAGAAGTTCTTGGCAGAATAAAATCAAGTCAAAACAATTCTTTATGGCTATGAAATTCCTTGATTTTTTCAGATAAACCAAATGCAATCAGTCAAACAAATATTTGCTGGCCTGTCAATTATAATAGAGTCCTTTTTTGTTAAAAAGCCTTGACAACCGATCAAAGAGTTTCTATGCTGTTATGAGCATATGCTCATAAAGGAGATTTATGGTACGCCCACGAAAAAATCGTTTTGTCAAATTTGATCCGGAAGTCAGTTACTTCAAACCAAGAGGAATTCCCATGCAAAACCTGGATGAGGTTTGCCTTAAGGTTGATGAAGGTGAAGCCCTGAGACTTGCAGATCTTATAGGTATGTCTCATGAAGAATCCGGTCGACGAATGGGGGTCTCCAGAGCGACTTTCGGACGGATTATCCAGAAAGCACGTAAAACGGTTGCTGACGCCATTATAAACGGCAAGGCTATTAAAATTGAAGGTGGTAATTTTAAAGTAATTATGGAGGCACGTATTTTTATGTGTCGGAAATGCGATAATAAATGGGAGGAAGCTCAAGGAACGGGTAGACCAAAAGGCTGCCCAAAATGCAATGATGACGATATTTACCGCATTTTGGAAAATGAATAGCAAGACGACTAAGTGGGTTGATTTAAGTAAACTAATAGGAGGTTAAAATGGAAAAAGTTGCTATCGTGGGATGTGGTGCCTACATGGACAGTGGTTATGGCTGTGTAGGAGAATGGCGTTGTCTCAAAGCAGCAGCGCTTGGGGAGGGAAGTTTCGATAATGCTTCCCAGGTTTTAGCCTTTGTAAAATGTGAGTGCCCGGGGCGATCGCTGATTGCAAATATGAGATTGGCGATTAAAATGTCGGAAATAAAGCCGGATAAGATTTATTTAAGTTCCTGCTTTGCGAATGCAAAACCAGCGTGTCCTTATAGTGAGCCCAAGGAAATTGCAAAAATTCTGGAGTATAATACCGGAATTCCGGTGTTGTTTGGGACACACGATTATCATTAATTAAAAATTGTAATTGTGGCCATAAGTGTTGCCGGCGGCAAGGGTGGTGCCGGAAACAACAGTGGCGACCAACCTGGCCTTATCGATTGAGTCGGACGTACTGTTGCGCGACTGTACCGATAAGGCCAGTACCGAGACAGGTCGGGAACTGAAAAATATTCAACAGGGCTGGTTGATGAGAAAAATCTTGGACTGATTTTAATCGATGGTTCTCTGGGGGTCGGTTTTTCTGTTATCGCTGCTTCTGGTGCCAGTGCCGTACTTATTATGACCGAACAGACTGTTTCCGGCAAACACGATATGGAACGGATTGCCAAGCTGGCCGTCCCTTTGACCATAGACGTATTAAAGCCCCGACTTAAGATCTTAATTTTTCAAGAGAATTCCAATACCTGACAACACCGAACGACCTGATAATTCCCCTCATTAATTCCTGAAATTCCCTTTCTCAGATCAGGTTTCTTTACTTATTTTAATGTGCGAAACTTGAGTTATTTTGTTAATCCTGCTATCCTCTTTTTAAAAAACTACCCAGCAGAGCTGCATAAAATTCTAATTTAAAGGAGCTGGTCAATGGCAAAATATAAGCAAGGCCTCGCGTTTCGATATGTACAAGAGACTAAGTACCACCGGGAACATCCATTAGCGGACACTTTGGGTTCTATCCCTTCCCCTGAGAGGTTTAAGCGTTATCTGGACAAAGAGCGAGTGATACTGCCGAATCCGGACTTCAGCCAACCGGCAGACCTGTGGCAATGTATGAAAAGGCGTCGGTCCGAGCGTGATACCACTCCGAAAGCCTTAGGTGTGAATGAACTTTCGACGTTGCTTTGGGCGGCCCAAGGAGTTACAGCTCGGGCTGGGATTCATCTATTCCGAACCGCACCCTCGGCCGGTGCTCTATATCCCTTTGAGACCTATCTTTATGTTGATCACGTTGAAGACATATCTCAAGGGCTTTACCATTTAGATGTTCCGAACTTTGCCCTGGAGCGCTTGAAAGAAGGAAGCTTCAGCAGGGACATGACTGCCGCCTGTCTAGGGCAACCGGCGGTGCGTCGAGCTGCGGT
>JBECKS010000277.1:0-1441 GCA_040235395.1 Pseudomonadales bacterium
ATCATTATCTGCATCATCATCACAGGCATCACCAACACCATCACCATCGTAATCCTGTTGATCTGGGTTATAGACATCAGGGCAATTATCAATAGAATCAATGATACCATCATTATCAATGTCATAGAATTTAAATTCATAAGCCCCCATATCAACAAAATTGTTTTGCGGGACAGGTTTGCCGGAGAAGTCATAGCTTAAACCAACATCAATTCCAGCATCTATCGCCGGTGAGTTGTTCGAGAGTTCAAAGTCAATTGGTGGATTATTCAACCCTATGGTTGAGGTTTCCAATGAATGCGCATCCTGTAATGACAGGGTTTTCCAGGTGTCAAAGCTCGTTACTTGATTACCCCATATAAAAGGATATGCGGCATTCCCTATATAGGCATTGTAATCAATGTCATGACCTTGGGTGCTGTCATATCCCCAGTTGTTCACGAGGAACAGAGCTTTGGTGTCGCTTGCCACCATGATGTTGTTTTTTACCTTGCAATCCGATACCCCCGTACCCCAAGGGAAAAAGTCTATTTCACCTGCATTCCAGATGGATTCATTGTTATGGTAAAGTGTATTGTTGTAAATTTCATGGCCTGAGCCGGTAATGTCGATTCCGCCGTTGTTATTGCCGTAGATCAGGTTGTAATAAAACTTGGTCGGAGCGGGATTGATGTCCGCCATTATCCCGGCGCTCTTCATAGAGCTTGAGCCGCCATTGAATATCCTATTGTACCGGATCACATTTCCTGTTCCCGAACCGCCCAAATGGATACCGGCGCCGTCAAAGTTGAGCTGGTTGGTGTAGCCGATTGTATTGTGCTCGATTATATTGTCACTCGCCCCGGCATTGCCAAGTACCACCCCACTACCTCCTGTATCATGAATGTAATTGCCGGAGATGGTGTTGCCACTTGTAACCACATCGAACCAGGCAGTGATGAGGATACCGTGTTTAAGGGTCGATCTTATTTCGTTGTCGGATATAGTGTTGTTATTGGCACCCCAGACAGTGATCCCGCCCCCCCAATGGAGCAAACCCGTGTCATAGATTAACAGGGTGGGTAATATGGCATGGTCTGTAGTATATTGCAAAATTACACCTGCCGAAATTCCGCCCCGCACTGCCAGATCCTGGATGGTTATATAATCTTTTTGATTGGAATCCACGGCATATAACTGGGAACCTACCTCAACCCCCATATCATCGGGCGGGATATCAGAATAGAGGTAGAGTGTGTTGTCATACCAATACCAGTGGCCGGGTTCTGTGAGGCTGGAAAGCTTTGGGGTGACGTCGATCGGCGGTGCTCCAGGCGGATTTGTTTCTATTGTCGCCAACCCCAAGGGGAGGGCGTCGACCGGATTAGTGGTGTTCCATCCGTCGTAGATTGAAAGTCCCGAGACCGTATTCTCATTGATGTCGGCGGAGGTCACAATCATG
>JBECKS010000163.1:0-5146 GCA_040235395.1 Pseudomonadales bacterium
CGCATACACCGACTGTTGCACTGATTGAGGTAGCCAAAAAACTTGCCGCTACAAATGCAAAAGCCGATAGCATGGTGCTAAAAAGTTCATCCTTGCAAAATCGTTTAAAAAGATAGACACAGGCCAAAGCTTCAAGGGTATTCCCCGTCATTACGCCAAATGATACTAAGTGCGGGAGCGAATTATTGATATTTACTAATAAGGCTCCCAATGCAATGGCGGGCCAGACTCGCCAGCCGAAGAGCATAACTGCAGCAATGCTCAAGCCCGTTGGAGGCCATACAAGTGTGGCAGCGCCTTCTGCAATATAAAAACTCAGGCCAAAGGTGCCACTCAGAAAATAACTGCCTGCTATGAATGCAATTAGTATTATGTTTCCTGGAAAGCGAGAAGTGCTGAGTCTCAGGGTTTCTAAAAGACTGGTTTCCATTTTTATTGTTCTTGTTATGGCACTTGCTAGATTTATAAACAGTTAGATGGGGCAATCCATCTGGACTTCCCTACGATACTATACGAATAGCATGTTTGGTGAAAATATAAAAATGGCGGGTCAACGCAGATTCATTGGAATCTGCGTATCAACTTTGCGTAATGGTTGGGGTTTTCAGCCTTGCAGTGCTTTGGCTGATGGGATGATATGGTTATTTAGTTTCGGAAGAGATGATGAAAGCAAACTAACTGTTTTCTTTAACCAAAGGGTCTAACACTTTCTTGGATTGAGGCTTACCTCTTCCATCCACTGAAAACCTTACCGCCGGAATGGCATCTTCCTCCGTAAACTCTCTGGTGAGAAAACAATATTCAAGCCAAAGTCCATTAGGATCAGAAAAGTAGATGGATTTTGACCATCCTTCATGGTCATGAATGCCATGTACTCTCACATCATGGTATTCCAGGTTTTTTTTAATGGCTTCCAATTCTTGCTCGCTCTTGGCGTCAAAGGCAAAGTGATAGATGCCTCTGCCTAATCCTTGAGCCTTATTGATGTCTGGTTCGAAATCGGGGTAGCCCATAATCTCTTCACCACTCATGAAACCAACAAGCTGGCCATCACCGCAGTCAAAAAAGTAGTGTTTCATTTGACCGATCTCACCAATCTTTACTAAATCAGCGCGCACCAGTTTGAAACCCAGAATGTCTTCATAAAAATGTCTGGTTGCTTCCATGTCTTTAGTTGCAAGATCTATATGATTTAAGGCCATGATTATTTACCTGTATTATTTACTTGTATTGTTTAGCTTAATGAAAAAGTTCTTGCGAAATTTTCAGTAAAGAATTTTGAATGAACGGATTCGTCCATACCCTCAAGATATTTGCTAAATTTACCGATTGGATCACGTCCGCCCTCTGTGTGAGGGTAATCACTGGAAAACAGATAGATGTCTGGACTGGACTGATTAATCAGGTTGCCAACATCTTCAAAAACATAAGGCGTAAAACTTAACTGCTGCAAAATCTGTTCAGAAGGTTTTCTTTTCAGTGCAGCAATATCGGGTTCAATTTTGCTCCAGGTTTTGGCAACCATGTCGAGCCTATCGAGCATGGGGGGAACCCAGCTTGCGCCTAATTCCACAACAGCACCTTGCAAATTTGGGTGCCTTTCAAGCACACCATCGAGTACCAGACAGCCAATAAATTTTTCCGCTTCCTGATGCACACGGAAAAAATCTTTTGAGCGAGGTACCTCTACGCCACTTAAAAAATCCAGAGGTTTGGGGCGACCAGTGTTCATCCAGGCTTCTTCAATCTGTAAACGTGCACCACCAATATGAAGCACAAAAGGAATTTTGGCTTCCTGCAAGCGTGCCCAGAATGGGTCGAGGTCATTATGTCCAGGAGATTTACCATCACAATGACGATGTGGAATCCAGATGGCACTTAAACCGCTATCCAGTGCAAATTCAAGTTCCTGAATCGCTAATTGGGTATCATCAAGTGAAACAACGCCAACGCCTAACAAGCGATCATCACCAGAACAAAAATCGGCCATGCCTCGGTTGGCTGCACGCGCTGCGCCATATCGTGTTTTTAAATCCATTTGCAAATCAAAAGCAGGGCCCGCTGAAAAACTGACAAAGACTAATTGTTTTTCAAATCCCAATAAGTCGAGCGCCTTACTTCTTTCACTACCATTAAAAGCGCCCAGTGCCTGATAATTTTTAGGTCCCGAAATCAGCCCATCACCCAAAGCAATCAATTTCTCTTTTTCTTCAGCAGGGTGACCATCTTTGGTCATTGAATCTTTAAGGCCGCTGGCAGCAGCCATGGCGTCCAGTTCTTTTGGAAGTTTGTCCCTGATATCTGGATCGGCATAGTCCTTTAGAAAACCCGGGAGCTCCATGATATGACTGTCGGCATCATAAAATACTCTACCATTTGCGTAAGCCATTTTTTTCCTCCTTGTGAATCAGTTAATGTTTCTTTTATTTTTTATTCAGAGTCACGTCGCCATTCTGCAACGCCACCTTCTTTTGGAATCGGTATGTCCCGTAAGCGTTCTTCTACATCATCAAATTCAAGTTTTAGGGAGATGCAGGTTTTAGCCAGCATTTCATAAAAATTTACAAGCCAGGTAAGTTCCAGTATTTGTTCATCGGAAAGATGTTCGTGAAGTTCTTCGAACAATTCATCAGATGCTCTTCCACCAGAAAGTACCAATGCATCAGTCCAAGCCAGCACAGCTTTTTCTCTCGCATCAAATTCAGTTGAAATTTCCCAGCTTGTTATGGCTTTTACTTTTTCTTTTTTAACACCAGAAAAGCGAGCCGTTTTACATTGTTGTGAATAAATAAAAAGGCTTTCTCTGTTCCAGGCTGTTCTGATAATGGCAAGTGTTCTGGTCTAGATGTCGAGAACAGAAGGGTTGTCGCCAGCAGCGCCTGTAATAGGTGCTAAATGGAGAAAGTGGTCGAGTATCCACGGAACCTGTGCAATGACAGTTAGAAAATTTCCAGGAGAACCTGTTGCTGTTCCCGGTTCCTTGAGGGGGTCGCGACCATTAAACATCCGGTCATAGACTGCTTTGGTTTTTTCGTTGGCTTCCGATTTTGGCAGCTGCCTTATTCTGGGCATGAGTCTTACTCTGAAGAGAAGCAGGAAATTCGCTTCTGATTGATGGAGTAAGCATCATAGAACATCCATTTTTTGGATGTCTAATTTCTCTTGTTACGCTTAACTTATTTGTCTATCAGGCGTTATCTTACAAACCTTGGTTAGCTCAACGTAGTTGGTGCCCAGTTGGTGCTCAGTCGTGTTTAGTGCAGTGGTTTACTGAAAAAATCAAAAAAGATCGCCATGATGATGCTTGAAACAATGAGTGTTAACAGCATGGCTGGCGTGCCTTTGCGAGCCCATAGTCCAGGTGTGATGGCTAAACTGGGGTCGTTCTGCTCCTTTGCCAAACGTTCAGAAATGGTCACGATAAATACGTTGGCAGTTGAACCCACGTGAGTTCCGTTGCCGCCCATACCAACACCCACTGATAAGCCCCACCAGAGTGGCGCCACATTCACGCCCTTGTTTTCCAATTCGAGCAACACAGGAATCATGGCTGCTGTGAAGGGAATGTTATCAATTAAAGCTGAAAGAATGGCTGATACCCACATCAATACCAGCGTTGCTATCAGCAAATCCTGTTCTACGAATGGTTCTATGAACTGTCCTACCCACTCGAGTAAATGACTACGTTCAACACCACCAATCAGAATAAATAGTGAGATAAAGAAAATCAGTAAAGGAATTTCCACGTGAGTGAGTGCGATATCCATTTCAACACGACGTGCCAGAAACAATAATGCGGTTAGACCTGCAGCAGAAACAACCCAAGGTTCCCAGCCTAATTTGTCATGAAACACAAACAGAAACACCATGCCAAGCATCACAGCCATGGATGACTTCCAGATGTAAGGTTCCTTTATGGCGACCTCTTCAATGTTGGTGGTACTTGGTGTGACGGCTAACTCTTTGCTGAAAAACACTTTCATGGAAAGCAGAATTGCAATCCATGCACAGAACACAAGGCCACCCATATGAATAAAAAAGGTATTGAAATCGATGTCTGCCGCAGAACCAATTATGAGGTTAGGAGGGTCGCCAACCAGCGTAGCTACGCCACCTGTATCTGATAACAATGCCGCAGCTAACAAATAGGGAATAGGACTGACCTTCATGGTTTTACAAATCATGATGATCAAGGGACCGAAAATAACCACGGTGGTCACGTTGTCGAGCAACAGTGAAATAACGGTCACTGCTGTGCCGGTGAGTACTAATAGTGCATAGAGTTTTCCTTTGCTTAGATGAGCAATTTTAAAGGCTAGCCATTCGAAACCGCCCGTTGGAATCATGATAGACACAATGGCCATCATGCAGCCCAAGAGGAAAACCACGTTCCAGTCCACAGCCTCAAGGGCAAGTTTAGTATCGTAAAAGCCAAAAAGCTGACCAGCTAACAACATGGTGCCAGCGCCTAGCATGGCAAACTTGACCCTTTCTATGTGATGCACCTGCTCAGTGAATATCGCTAAAAAAGTAAGTGTCAGAATCAAAGCTGCCACTAGCATGGGCACATCAAAAACCAGGTGTTCCATAAAGGATGTCCTCTTTAAAAGAATGATTAGGGATAAAAAGTCTGGAAATCTATGTCTGGCTTCTGGAAAAGCGCAGAGGCTTCGATAGCTTGCAAAGTATACTTTTTAATTTTGATATGGGTAAAAGTTTCTTCTATCTCCTGAGTTTTATTCAGGAACGCTAATAAAAAGTCACTGTACATAAAACCCTTCGAACAAAATTTAAAAGGGAGTTTTACTCCTGAGAATAAAACTCCCTTTTAGTTTTTTAGGGGCTCCTGAAAAGTTTGACGGCTTTACAAGGAACGAGCTATTGAAACTACATTGGGTAGACTCAATGCTTATTCATAAGTTCCAAACATTTTGTCAAAAAGCAGGGTAATGGTGGCGTAGTTACCATGGCTCATATCAATATGGTGCAGTGAATGCTTGTGAGCCATCCAGCTGAAGATATTGAGAGGGAATCCTTTCAAATCCATCTTCACATGGTTCAACTGGTTGATATTGGTGTAAAGACTTGCAGAAAGAATCAGGCTGATAACATGAAATTCTGTTTGCATGGCAAGGCCTAGAATCAC
>JBECKS010000167.1:0-5920 GCA_040235395.1 Pseudomonadales bacterium
AAAATGTTCAGATAGCTTTTGAAGAAGTAGAAGTGTCTGCTGAGGATATTGCTTATCTGGTTTACACCTCTGGCACTAGTGGTCAGCCAAAAGCTGTTGCCGTATGTCATGGCAGCATTACGGGAACGTTCCATACCTGGCAGCAGGCTTATGACTTGAAAACACAGGATCTGCATTTGCAAATGGCGAATCCAGGTTTTGATGTGTTCATTGGTGATCTGGTGAGGGCGCTAGGTTCAGGTGCGAGTATTTTCATGCTCGATAAAGTTTCGCTGATGGATGCAGATTTATTGGTGGCGCTACTTGAACGTTATGACGTCAGCATTGCAGAATTTGTGCCTGTGGTTCTAAGGCATTTGCTGGAAAATTATCGCGAAAGTAACCGCGCTATGCCGATTAAGCGCATTATCTGTGGTTCTGATGTCTGGTATCTCAGTGACACAGAACATTTGCTTGAGAATCTTGCAGACGATTCGCGTTTTATCAATTCCTACGGTTTGAGCGAATCCACTGTAGATTCCACTTATCTTGAATTATCACCAGCAACTGTTAAGAAGGACTTGCTATTCAATCAATCCATAGGAAAACCTTTTGCCAATACCACAGTATTTATTTGTGATGCTTTAGGTCGTGTTGTGCCTATCGGTGCGAAAGGTGAGTTGTATATTGCTGGTGATATTGCCAGCTTATATTGGAACGATGAACAGAAAACACGCCAGGCTTTCGTGAATGTAAATGTGAATGGAAACACGCTGGCTTGTTTCCGCACAGGTGATCGCGCCTACATTCATTCAGCGCAGGAATTAATCCTGCTTGGCCGTGAAGATTTCATGATGAATTATCAAGGTCTTCGATTTAATGCCCTGAATCTTGAAAGTGCCTTGTGTGAATTACAGCAAGTGGAAGCTGCTGTGATTGCTGTCAGCAGGTACCTTGATAAGAGCCAGCATCTTGTTGCCTTCCTGCAAGTAGATGCCCCTTATCAGCAAGAAATAAATCTGGAAAAAATTCAGCATCAATTACAAAGCGCGGGTCTTGATGCAGTTCGACCTGAACGTATCATCATGCTTGAACAGTTTCCCTTAAATGCCAATGGCAAGATTGATCGACATGCATTGTTAAATCAGTTTGAAGATTCAGTCCTTGATTTAAAGTCTGAACAGCAAGATGAGAGGGAAATAGCAGATGGCAATGCAGACATGTTTATCATGTTGCGCATTTGGGAAAGGAGCTTTGCAAAACAGCAACTGCATCTTGACGATGATTTCTTTTCCTTAGGCGGCCATTCACTCCTGGTGATGCGCATACTCGCTGCCTATAAAAATGAACTAAAGAAAACCATCAGTGTTCGTGAATTTTTCAGCTATCCAAGCATTCGAGAACAGGCAGCGCATCTAAAAGTATTTGCGTTAGAAGAACATTCTATTGACAGTGAAGATGCATTTATTCCGATAGTCAGTTCTGCTCAACAACGTATCTGGTTTATCCAGCAATTATTGCCTGACAGCAGGCAATATCATATGGCAGCCAGTTTCCTCATCAGAGGAAATCTGGATGAAAGGCTTTTTTCTCAGGCACTGATGAAGCTTTTACAAAAACATCCTGCTCTTGCTGTGCATTACCGCTATATACCCGAAGAACAGCAGTTGATGCAGTTCGCTGTTCAGGAATCAGAATGGGAAGGTATTTTTTGCCAGGATAAATCACAGGTTTTTGAAAAGGCTTTCCAGTTGGATAAGGAATTACCTATCAGGCTGCATTTAGAGAAGCTCTCTGCACAGGATAGGAACAGCGAAAGCTGGCAACTGCATGTCTGTTTGCATCACATCGCAGCTGATGCCTGGTCCATTGAATTACTCTTTAAAGAACTCATTACTCATTACTTTTCAACAGCAGATAATTCAGCCAATGCAGCTCAGGATTATTCAAACTTTATTCGTTGGCAGCAGCAATACCTAAGTAGTGAGCAGGCAAAATTTGATAAACAATATTGGCTGAACAAACTTGAAGATGTGGAAGATCTTCATTGCCTGACATCAGGTGTACTTGCTGAAGACAATATCAATGATAGCAACACATCATTAAGTTTTTCACTTGACAGTGAAATGCGTGCAGGGCTTACACGGCTTTCTTCTCAATACCGTGTAACAGAGCTCAGTATTCTATTTAGCATTTTTGAATTTGTGTTATTCCGCTATAGCAATCAGCTTAACTTTGCCAGTGGTCTTGTGGTGAGTTTGCGTGATGATCCGCAGTGGCAGGATTGTGTTGGACCACTGATTAATATCCTGCCCCTTAAATGCCGCCTCGAAACACAAGAGAACTGGCATGTTTATTTTAAAGAAGTTCAGAAAAATATTATTGAAGCACAGGAGCATAAGCATCTGGCGATTGAGACTTTATTAGAGGAATTATCTGAACAACAATCTTTAACAAGAAACCTGAATAGTAGTCCTTTATTTCAGACGCTTTTCAGTTTCAACCAGAAAGTCTTTCAGGAGCAAGCTAAGCAGCAAAGCTTCGGCGAACTATCTGTTGAATTACTCGAAACACCTTCACAGCAAACACAGGCAAAGTATGAGCTGGTGATGGAGTTGGTAGATGCTGGTAACAGCATTGACGGCAAACTGTCTTTCCTTGCTTCTGCATTGAGTGAGCAACATGCCAAACGCTTTGTGTTGCATTACAGGTTGTTGTTGAAACAGCTGTGTGCACTGCAGGATTTAAGCAAGGTATCAATTCTGGAAACACCTTACCTCACCCAGAACGAACGTAAGGCTATCGATCTGTGGCGTAGTGCAAATCCGAAACTTACTATTCAAGGAAATCAGAATGTTTTCATAGAACGTTTTGAGCAACAGGCAAAAGAACATGCAGAAAATGCAGCACTGATATTTTCTACCACTAGCAATAAAGAAAGTCTGAGCTATGAAAAGCTGAATCAACTTAGTAAGCAGTATGCGAACTGGATTGCAAAGCAGTTAAAAAATGCAGATAGCCGTATTGCATACCTTTGTGATACTTCTGCCGAATCACAGCTGCAGGCCATTGTTCTTATGCTGGCTTGTCAGAAACTGAAACTTGTCTTTGTGCCATTGGATGCAAGTTTACCTGTACAGGTACTTGAATCAATATGCACGCAACTTGGAGACAGCTTGCTGTTCAATAGCACCCTGGCGAAGTCGGCATTACCATCTGCTATTGAGCTTCATGATAAAGCAATACAGCTTGCTGTTGAAAAAGAAGCAAGCACTTTAACGGAAGCTGCATTAGCTTTAGGCCAGCGTGAATCAGCCTTGAGTTATATTATTTTTACTTCTGGCTCTACGGGCATTCCAAAAGGTGTTTGTATCGGGCAAAAGAGTTTTGAAAATTATCTTGGTTGGGCGAATGCGTATTACCAGATTAATACCTTGCAGCGTTCACTGATTCATTTACCCAATTATTTTGATGCTTCACTCACCAGCATATGCTGTGCGCTTCAGTCTGGCCTTGCACTTCGCATTGTTGATGAAAAGGAAAACCTGTTGAGCTGTCTGCAGGAAAGTGAAGACAACTGTCTGGTAAAACTCACGCCATCCCATTTGCAGTTTTATCAGTCGTCCTACGAGGGGCAGCAGGTTTTGAACGCAGACAACATGAAGCATAGTCAGCATGCCTTTGTATTGGGAGGCGAAGCGCTTTTCCTTCATCAACTTGAAGAATGGGCGCAATGTTTTTCTGATTCACGTTTCACCAATGAATACGGTCCAACCGAAAGCACCATTGCCTGTAGTGCCATGACCTGGACAGGGCGTGACTTACAAAAAACGGATGAAGAGCACTCACTGTCAATTGGAAAAGCAATTAGCCACACAAGCATTTATCTTTTTAATCAGGAAAAACAGCTATGTATTCCGGGTTCGGTGGGTGAAATTCATATTGCAGGTGAAGCACTTTCATTGGGTTACCTTGCTAATGGCAACATTGATGATTCGCATTTCATCAGGAATGAAAAGGGAGAAACTTACTATGCCAGTGGTGATCTTGCTTATCAGAATACCCAAGGTGATTTGATTTATCTAGGTCGTGCCGACAGACAAATAAAGATTCGTGGTCATCGCGTTGAATGTCAGGCAATCGAACAGCTGTTGAAACAACATGAAGCTGTTGATGCGATATTGGTAAGACAGAAAGAGATTGATAAACATGATGTCAGGCTTCAGGCTTTTGTACAGTTTAAAACTGACGCTGCAAACAAAGATCAAAGCTACAGAATTAAGCAGCTCATGGCTTATGCCATTGAACATCTACCTGCCTATATGCAGGTGAATCATTATTACGCCATTGACCAGCTTCCCCTAAAGGCGAATGGCAAGCTTGATGACAAAAAGCTGGATGAAATCAGTCGCCATCAGGCATTACTTTTTTCAAGGAATGTTGAACTCAGTGAATTAGAGAAACAGATTGAACACATCTGGCGAAGCGTGCTGGTTCCAGTAACAGAACAGGAAACCGCAAGTCTCGATATTCATGCAAGTTTCTTTGAACTCGGTGGACACAGTTTGCTCGCCATGCGTTTGCTTGCACGTATCAGGGAAGCATTGTCGATTGAGCTGCCGTTATCGTGGTTATTTGAGCAGGGCAGTATTGCCAAACTTGCCTTAGCCATTGAAAACAATATTTTTGAAATCACAACACACATTCCTCTCACGGTGTGTTCACGACAACAAATATTATTACCTTCCTTTGAACAGGAGCGTATGTGGTTGTTACAGAAGCTGAAACCACAATCACGTGAGTATGTGCTGGATTTTGTTTTTGAAGTCCCGCGTGTGCATTCCAGGGAATATCTCGATGAGTGTTTGCAAACCCTGGTGCAACATAATGAAGTCTTGCGCACAGGTTTGGTTTATGAACAGGAACAATTGCAGGTTACTTTCTTTGATGTCTCAGCCTTTTATATACAGTGGCATGAGTATGAAAGTGAGTGCGTTAACGCATCCAGGCAATCCTTTGATATCAACAGTGATGTGTTATTAAAAGTAAATGCATTTGAGAAAGGTGAGCATTGCTGGATTCATCTTGCTATTCATCATGCCATTACCGATGGCTGGTCTATCAATCTCTTGCGCAATCAGTTCCTTGCGATTGTAAGTGGTAAGCATCTGGAAAATGCTGAGCTGCAATATGCTGACTATGCCATGTGGCAACGTGCTTCGTTGCAGGATCTAAAACTTAACAAGGAAGTGGCATTCTGGCAGTCGCATGTAAACAGCGATTACAGCCGTCTGAATCTTCCCTTTGAAAAACATTCCCTGCCAGAAGCGAGCCAGGAAAACAGCAGCGCAAGAAGCGATTTACAACTGGATGAAAAGGAACTTAAGGCAATCAAGGATTTCTGCAAACAAAAACAGGTGAGTGTGTATGTGTTGTTGCTCAGTGTTTTTGAGGTGCTCTTGCAAAGACTATCAAACAGTGAAGGTGTGAATATCGGTATTCCTGTTTCGGGCAGGCAGCTGCCAGCGCTCGAAAACATACAGGGTCTATTTGTAAACACGTTGGTTTTCAGTTCACCGGAAAGTAGTCGTGATTTATCTTCCCTTGAATTTGAAAAGCTCCTGCAAAATAACCAACAACATTTCACACAAATGCTCGAACATCAGTCCATGCCTTTTGAATTACTGCTGGAACATTTTTCACTGCCCCGTGATCTTGAACGTAGCCCCTTGTTTGAAGCCTTCTTCAATATGTTGAACGTGCCAGATGAAATTCTGTTCACCCGCGAACAGATGCGTGATGCTCTAAATAATGAAAATACTAGTATTCTGCGTGAGCGTTTAAGTCGCGAAGCAAAATTTGATATCAGTCTTTATGCCCAGGAACTGCAGGACGGTCTGCAACTTATTCTTTTGTTTAACAGCAAGCGCTATGAAGCAGT
>JBECKS010000280.1:0-1524 GCA_040235395.1 Pseudomonadales bacterium
GGGCTGTTCCGGCGAAGGAGAGAGCAATCCCGCCGCAGGCCTTGGACAGCTCCTCGGTGACCAGGACCATGTTCATGGTCATGGTCCCGCCGAACCCCCCATATTCCTCGGGGATCAGGATTCCGAAGAGATCCACTTCGGCCATCTTCCTGATCACCGGCCAGGGGAACTCCCCGGATACGTCGTATTGGGCCGCCACCGGGCGGAGTTGTTCGTCGGCGATGGTACGAGCAAGCTCCTGGATGGCCTGCTGCTCTTCCGTCAAGAGGTAATCAAGCACTTACGTCTCTCCTTACCGGTTGGGTAGTAGGGTGGTCAAGTCTTGGCCTCGGGCCAGAGAAGGGGGTGCTGCACCAGGACCTCTCCATTCTCGAAGAGGACCCGACGCTGGTATTCCGGGTTGATCGTACCGAACGCGCTCACCTCGAACCGGCCTGACAAGGTCCCGACCCTGGCCAGCTTCCGTAGCAGATCCACGAGGCGGACCGCATCCAGGTTCACGTCTTCCATCTTGAGCTCCACCGTGTCCTGGTCGATGGCCCTGGAGACGCAGTCGCCCTCCGGATAGAGCCCCTCGAAGGTATCGGCAAGCTCCTGGAGGGCCTCCGCCGCTTCCTGAGGGGCGTCCGCCTTGAACTGGACGGAGCCGCTCAAACGCTGCACCTCGGGATCGATGAGGAACTCGGATCCGCCTTCGTACGGTCGTCGCGTGGCCTGCCTGAAGCTCGGGTGAGCCCAACGCACGTGGATGGCACCGCCGGCCTCGACCCGAAGTCTGATGAGCTGCCCATGCTCTTCCTCCGTTTGAACGAACAGGGCACCTCCCGGAATGCCCCCATGGAGCTCCGGCGGGATCTCGGCGAAGAGACGAACGAGCTCACATGCAATGGCAGGAAGGTGATGGGCGGAGGTGGGTTCGACGTGCCGCACTACGATGGCGCCCATGGGAGGGTCATACTCGAGCCACTCTCCGGGGACCTGGCTGAGTCGTTCAGCCACGTCCTCCGGAAGAGGGCCGAGATCAACCCGGCCGAAGCACCCCTGATCATAGAACATTCACTGACCTCGGCTTCTCGGGATTCAGAATCGCCGTAACGATAGGGGATACGCATCTCCGTGTCACGATCCCTGGACGCCTCGCGGTGGAAACACGCCCGCCGGGGGTGTACATTGGCCTTCCTCGGTGAGTCCAGTCCTCCGAAGGGGATCTCCAGGGTGAAACAGCGACATCAGCAGCTCATTCAGGCCATTGTCGGAAACGATGCCTTTCGCGTGAAGGCCCTCTTGAGCGAGGAACCGGGCTTGACCAAGGCCAGGGACCCGGAGGGCCGGACCCCGATTCTCCTATCCCTCTACTTCGGCCACGAGGAGCTGGCGGGGATCGTCCGGGAGCTTGCCCAGGAGGTGGACCTCTTCGAAGCGGCGGCCCTGGGAGACCTGGAGTCCCTCGAGGGCCACCTGGGACGGTCCGAGGACCTGGCCAACGCCGTCGCTCCGGACGGATTCGGCCCGCTGGGCTTGGCG
>JBECKS010000064.1:0-3355 GCA_040235395.1 Pseudomonadales bacterium
GTGCACTGCTTGATGCCTTTAACAAACTCGGCAAACATACCACCGCCATGAAACCCATTGCCTCAGGTTGTGAGTGGAAAGATGGCAAGTTACAAAATACTGATGCACTCAGTTTGCAAGGGTTTGCTACACAAAAGCTGCCCTATGAAACGATTAATCCTTTTGCTTTTGAACCTGCCATAGCGCCCCATATTGCTGCACAACAAGTAGGTAAGGAAATAAAACTTGAAACACTGTTGGAGCACACTCGCGCTTTTTTAAAGCATGAAGCGGATATCAAACTCATTGAAGGCGCAGGCGGTTGGCTAGTGCCTATCAATGAACAAGAAGATTTTTCTGATTATGTAGTAGCCTTGGATATTCCCGTTATTCTCGTGGTTTCCATTACCCTTGGTTGCATTAATCACGCGTTACTCACCGCAGAAGCCATTCGCGCAAGAGGCTTAACACTGGTAGCTTGGGTGGCAAATATTGGTGCAGAATCAAATACCAATCCTAATCAGGAAAACATCGATTGCATTGCCAAACGCATTCAAGCGCCATTGTTGGCAACACTTCCTTTTTTTCATGGAGAAAATCAAACGCAGAATATACAATCTGCATCAGCTATCCTGCTTGAAAATCATTTGGAAAAAACGCTTCTTTAAATATCTAGTGACGGGAATAACACTATGATTTTTCAGATTGCCTATCAGCTAATCTGGTATCTGGTATTACTGCTGACATCGCCGATTTATTTCTACCGACTGGTTATTAAAGGAAAATACCGCCAGAGCACTTGGCAACGCATGGGATTTCAGGATATTCCTGATTTAAGTAATCATCACGTTATCTGGATGCATTCTGTGTCCCTGGGCGAAAGTCAGATTAGTGATCAGTTCGCTAAAACCATTAAAGACCGTTATCCCGCCACCACCATCGTTGCGTCTTCCTGTACCGAAACGGGGCAAGAGATCCTTGAGAAAAGCCCATACATCGATTTCAGTTTTTATTATCCGGCGGATTTACCTTATCTGGTGTCGCCTATTTTTAAAAAGCTGAAACCCAAAGCCATTTTAATTATGGAAACCGATCTTTGGCCCAACATGCTAGCCATGGCAGATAAAAAACAGGTTCCTGTTTATATTTTAAATGCAAAAATTTCAGAAAATTCTTTCAAAATCTACCAGCGTTTCCCCTTCATTAAAAAACGCTTAATGAATCCTGTGCATTTTATTTATAGTCAGTGCCAAAGCTACGAAGAACGTTTCCTTGCGCTAGGTGTCGATAAGAAAAAACAGATGCTACTCGGGAACCTGAAGCTTGATCGTTTTTACCCGCCAGAGTCGAAGGAAAAAAATGAAAGCTTTCTGACAGAAAGTGGGTTGAGCATTGAAAGAAAAACCATCGTGTTTGCTTCCAGTCATGCAGGTGAAGAACAGGGTTTTATTGATGTCGCCAAAATGCTTTCCGAACAATTTGATGCGCTACAATTTATTCTGGTGCCCCGGCATCCCGAGCGTTTTGCAGAAGTGGCCTCGCTTCTTAAAAAAAATAAAATGGCTTTTTATCGTTATTCAGAGCGTGATAAATATCACATCAAGAAAGATGAAGTGAATATGCTCTTGCTTGATGCCATGGGTGTGCTGATGGATGCCTATGCAGCGAGTGATATAGCCGTGGTGGCGGGTTCTTTCACCGACAAGGTGGGTGGGCATAATATTTTTGAACCAGCGCATTACGCAAAAGCCATTATCTATGGCCCCTGGATGTACAAGCAGCCTGGTTTTCATGAGTTGATTCAGGAACGAAACGCCGCTATTCAGATTACCAGCACCTCATGGCAGGAACCTTTGTTGAGCACCTTGGTGCGCTTGCTTAAGCATGATGATGAACGACTAAGTCTGGGGGAAAACGCCCGACAGATTATTCGCGATAGTCAGGGCATCAGTGTTCAGTTACTCAAGGATCTTGAAAAACGTCAAAGCGATATTTTTGCACGTGAAGACTCATCCGAAGAGACGAATATCTAGCTATACACGCTCGCTATAATTCAAAGCCTCAATACAAAAGAAAATAAAAACCTAAGGAGAAAGACTATGGACGCAGCTGCAAAAGTTAAGGTTGTTAATCAATACGTTGAAGCATTTGAAAAAGCTGATATCAATATCATTAAAGCCATCTACGCAGACAATGCAGTTGTTGAAGATCCTGTAGGAAGCGAAGCACATCACGGCATCGATGCTATCGTTGCCTTTTATGAAGGCGCATTCAAGATGGGTGCAAAACTTAGTTTGAATGAAACTCCACGTTGTGCAGGTAATGCGGTTGCATTTTCTTTTACAGTAAAAGTAGGCGATATGACTATCGAGCCTATCGACGTATTCCGATTTGATGCTGATGGAAAAATTGCTTCCATGAAAGCATTCTGGGGACCAGAAAACGTTACTCAGTAATAGCTAACATTAAAAAAGGAAAAACATGACCACGATTTTTAAACATCCATCAGAGCTTCTGGAAAATGTTGGCAAACAACTTGGCACCAGTGACTGGCTCACCATTAATCAGGAGCGCATCAATCTGTTTGCCGATGCAACGGGTGATCATCAATGGATTCACGTTGATCCTGTAAAAGCAAAAGATGGCCCCTTCGGTGCTTGCATTGCACACGGCTATTTAAGTCTTTCATTGGTGAATATGTTTTTGCCACAGATTGTTGATGTGCAAGGCATCAAGATGGGTGTGAACTATGGTTGCGATAAAGTGCGTTTTCCTGCACCTGTGCCTGTTGGTTCGCGTTTGCGAGGCGTGGGTGAGTTGGTTGCTGCCGAAGAAGTGAAGGGTGGTGTGCAGGCGGTGATTCGCGTGACGGTTGAAATTGAGAATGGGGATAGGCCGGCGTGTGTGATTGATACGATTAGTCGGTATTATCCGGAGTAATAATCGTTGTGTCATTCCAGCGTAGGCTCGCCTACATGGATGTAGGCGGTAGAGCAACGCAGGAGCAGTTGCCGAGGAATCCAGGGTTTTCTTTTTTGTCATTTCGAACGGATGTGAGAAATCTAAAAATAGATTCCTCCTCGCTGGAACTCGTTCGGAATGACAAGAAATTAGAAACGGCCAAGACTTCTAGGGCTCATTTTTATCTAAATCCCTTTTCGCCTTTTATAGGCGACGTACTTTCTTTCAAAAGAAAGTACGCAAAGAAACTTCTCACCGACCCTGAAGGTCGCTTCGCGACTCCCTTCTCCTTGCTTGAAAAAAATTGGGCCGCGCTAGAACCGCTCCCAATGGTCGCTTTCTGGCTAGCGCTTATGCCCATTTTTTCTTCGCAAGTCTCAGCTCCAGAAACGGTGAAGGTGTTAACACTCATACA
>JBECKS010000266.1:0-1581 GCA_040235395.1 Pseudomonadales bacterium
CGCCGCAGCAGATGGCGAGCAACAATACCCAGATCGCCACCAATACGGCCCCGGTTGCCGGCATGGCCAGCACGGCCGCGATCAACGGGACCAACGTGTCCAACGACAACCCGGGCCTCAACAACCACAGCCCGCTCGTGGGCAGCTGGTTCATGTACGAGCGCGGCAAGCCGCACTAGGGCAGCCCGCACTAGGGCAGCCCGCATTAGGGCACCGCACTAGCGCCTGACGACAAGCGGGGCGCCGCGGCCAAGGGTCGCGGCGCCCCGCCCGCGGGCGGCGGCTTCGATCCCCGGCGCCGCTTTGCCGGCGGCTATTGGAATCCGACCCGCCGGGGACCTCGGGCCACGGCGCAGCGTTCGAGGATCATGCGTTTCACAGTCACCCCCAATCCCAAGCGGAGTCGATCATGGGCAGAGCAGTATCCGCCCCGTCCGGCCAGCGTATGGCCGGGCGGCAAAACATCTTAGGTGCCGTTCCCCGGCTTTCCGCGATCTTCGTCGTCTATCTCGTTCTGGCGGGCTGCGCGACGGTCGCGGCGCGCGAGCCGGTGACCGTCGGCCAGATCGTCGCGATGTCCCAAGCGGGGACGCCGTCGGCCGACATCATCGCGAAGATCCGCGATTCCGATACGGTGTACAGGCTCAAGGCGAGCCAGCTGGCGGAGCTGGAGCGGAAGGGCGTCCCGCCGGACGTCATCAACTACATGCAGAAGACCTATCTCGACGCGGTCCGCCGCGACCAGTCCGTCCAAGACTGGAACCTCTGGACCCTGGGCGACGACGGCTATTGGTACGGCGGCTGCGGCTACGACTGGGGTCCGAGCTGGTGCGGCTGACCCGGTCCCGGCCGGCGCCCGCTAGGGCGTCGGCGACGGCGACAGGTGGCCGACCTGGCTGCCGCCCGCAACGGGATTCGTTACCGCCCTCTTGGACAGATGGTCGGCGACGCCGACGAACAAGACCGCGACGAAGACCGCCGCGGCGAAGACGGCGAAGCTGAGCGCCAGGGTCCGGTTCCGGGCCCTCTGCCGCGAGATCATCGCCGCGCCGGTGGTGGGGCGCGCGGCGGCCGCCGCCGACGGTCGGGCGGCCTGCCGGACGTCCTGGCGGCTTTCGTGACGGCCCCACATGTGTATGACGGCGAGCGCGGCGAGCACGCACATCATGCTGCTCGGGATCCATATGATCATGCCGCCGAACTGCTCGTCGGCCAGCGGGGTGAAGCCGAACAGGCGCCCCGCCTCGTCGTAGGCATCGTAGAGCACGGCCGACTTCAACGAGGTGTAGGCGCCGAGCGCGATGTTGGACAGGATGACCAGCGCCAGCATCATCACGCGCACGCCGTAGCGCAGGCCCTGCGGCGCCGGCCGGTGATCGAAGATCCGCCACCAGAAGATCAGCCCGGCGGCGAGCATGGTCGCGTGCATGGTGTAGTGCAGGCCGTCGCTGCGCAGCGCGGCGTTGTGATAGGCGGGCACTTCCCACAGGTAGAGCGCGGCGATGAAGAGCGCGGTCGCGACGACCGGCTGCGACAGCGCGCCGAAGAGCCCCCGCACCGCGCCGTTGGCGATCACCGGCG
>JBECKS010000124.1:0-2844 GCA_040235395.1 Pseudomonadales bacterium
TGATAGTTTAAGCCCATTGTCAAAGCGCTGGAGTCAGCTTGTGGATTTACTCGAACTGTTCAAAGAAGAAAACGAAAATGTAATTGAAGTGCCTGCTGAACAGAATGTGTTTAGTGAAGGTGATGAAGGGCAGGAAATGTATATAGTTCTGGAAGGTATCATTGCCTTGAAAGTTGGCTACGACATTATTGATATTGTTGAAGAAGGCGGCTTAATGGGCGAAATGGCAATCATTGATGCCAAGAAACGAAGTGCCACGGCGCTTGCAAAAACCGACTGTAAAATCGTGGCGGTAAGCAAGGAGCGTTTTATTGCGATGGTAAAAGAAAAGCCAGAATTTGCGCTTCATGTCATGTCGGTTCTGGCAGACAGAATACGCAACATGAATGAGCTAATCAGAAAGTAAGCCAGACAATAAGGAATCTGAATAAGGTCAGCGAGCCAGAAAGCCCAAGCCGAGCCAGTTATTCATCGAGCATCTCGAGGCTCATGCCGCCCTCTGCAGCACCACCGTCCTTTCCATCGAGTTTGATTTTCAAACGCAAGTTGTTGGCCGAGTCAGCATTTTTTAATGCCTCATCCAGAGAAACCCTACCTTCCTTATGAAGTTTAAAGAGCGCTGTATCAAAAGTTTGCATGCCAATAGCTTCTGATTTCTCCATGATTTCCTTGATTTCCTGTAACTCACCTTTAAGGATTTTTTCCTTAATGGTGGCTGTGCCAAGGAGGATTTCAACAGCAGCAGCACGCTTGTCATCAGTGGTTTTTACCAAACGCTGTGATACAAAAGCCCGAAGGTTGTTAGATAGATCCATTAATAATTGCGGACGACGTTCTTCAGGGAAAAAGTTAATGATACGGTCGATAGCCTGATTGGAGTTGTTAGCGTGAATGGTGGAGATAGCAAGGTGACCCGTTTCAGCAAAGGCCAGCGCATGCTCCATAGTCTGCCTATCACGAATCTCACCAATAAGAATCACATCAGGTGCCTGACGAAGGGTTTGCTTGAGCGCATTAGCATATGAACGTGTGTCCACGCCAACTTCACGTTGATTGATGATGCTTTTCTTGTGAACGTGTACATATTCGATGGGATCTTCAATGGTAATAATGTGACCGCCAGTCGTGCTGTTGCGATGATCAATCAATGCAGCGAGTGAAGTGGATTTACCTGAACCCGTGCCACCAATAAAAAGAATCAGGCCACGTTTGGTCATCACCACTTCCTTGAGAATTTCTGGTAAACCAAGATTTTCAAATTTTGGAATTTCAGCTTGAATATTACGCGCAACAATCGAGATTTCATTTCGTTGTTTAAAAATATTAATACGGAAACGAGCAACACCAGGCAAGGAGATTGCGAGGTTCATCTCAAGCGATTCTTCAAACTCAGCAACCTGTTCTTCGTCCATCAGTGCGTAAGCCATTTCCTTAATCTGCCCGGGTTTTAACGGTTCCTTGGTGAGCGGTTTCAAGGCACCTTGAAACTTCGCACAAGCAGGTGCGCCAGTACTGAGATAGAGGTCAGAGCCATCATTCTTGGCTAACACGGTGAGATAGGAATTCATTACTTCGCTGCTCATGTCTTTACTCCACGTAGCTATCATGCAATGGGTGCATGGGAAATGAAGGCAGCTATTATGGCGTACAAAAAGTAGAAAGGTAAGGCTAATACGGTGTTAGTTTTGTGATTGTTAAGATGCGAAGGAAAATTATCCGAATTCTTTTTTCAAACCCATCAGTGCAATACGTAACTTAGATGCCTTAGGATAACCCACATATTGCGTCATGAAGCGACAGATTTCTTCCAGCTGTGCATACGTGAGTTCGCCCCGTTTCATGGCAGAGCGCGCCTGAATGGTGAAGGTCATTTCCTCGCCTTGCGCCAGAATGGCGCCGATGAGAATCAGGCGACGCTGTTCGATGGAAAGTGATTCATCTCCCCAACAATCACCGAAAAGATTTTCTATCATGCTGTCGAAGAATTTATCCTTACCCACTTCAGGGGGTGGAGGGAGGTCACCACAGTAAACGGCGTTGTACATTTCGATTCCTTTATCTCGTTTGCTCATGATGACCTCTTTTTTCTGGATTCCAGCCTTCGCTGGAATGACGGGAGATTTATAATTTTCTATGTTCGCTTATGGGCGTCTGAATTGACCGCCATCAACGTTCAGGATTTGCCCAGTAATCCATGAAGCTTCATCACTTAATAAAAACATCACTGCTTCCGCTAAATCCTGTGGTGTACCTAAGCGGGCAATAGGCATTTGTTTAACTAATTCGTCTGCATAGTCACCAGCAGTATTTCGTAGTGCTTGCGTTTCCGTTGGGCCTGGCGCAATGGCGTTAATACGGATCTTTCTCCAGCCCAGTTCGCCAGCAAGAGAAGTGGTGATGCCGTTAAGTGTTAGTTTTGCAACGCCATAAAAACCAATGTTCATCCATGCAGCGGTCGATGATTGATTCACGATGGCTCCACCCACTTTTCTATCAATATGTTTAACGAAAGCGCGGGTCATGATTAAACAACCATGGGCATTAATGCGCATGAATTTTTCCAGATAGTCCATATCCACATCTAGATAACCTTGAATTTTCATATCACCAAAAATCGCAGCATTGTTTACCAGATAATCCAGCTGGCCATATTTATCCATGGCGGCTTGAGTGCAAGCTTGTGCTGATTCTTCACTACCAACATCGGTTTTAACAAAAATAGCATTACCGCCATCTTTAACGATTTCATCGGCAACACGCTGACCTTGTTCTGCATTAAGTTCAGCAACCACAACGTTCATACCGCGTTTTGCAAATGCCTTGGCATAGCCTTCACCAATACCG
>JBECKS010000271.1:0-1541 GCA_040235395.1 Pseudomonadales bacterium
ACGCGGCGGTATCTTCATTAGGAGTAGAGGTTAAAAGTTTAGATGGAAGTGGAACTCCCTATGCAACTGGTCAGAATGGAAGCATTATGTATGCCATTCCGGGAACCCGATATACCCATGGAACAGCGCCAGATAATACCAGTGATTTCGAAATTGACTTTGGCACAGGCTCATTAACCGACCTTGGAGATTTATCAGCTGGTACATGTCCAGCGGGTACTTCGCCGCATTTTCTAGGCTCTCCAACCGCAATGGGTACGTCACCCGTAACCGGTGCTAGTAACTATTGTTATGGAGCGTACGCAGATAGTTGGACACCTTCTGGGCAAGCGGGTTTAGCTGCTTCGGGGTCGAATTTTAATGTTCCTGTTAATCCTTTTAATGTTCCTGCTCCTGGTACTACTTATGTGATTTTTCTTGAACGATTAGGTTCAGTGTCGAGGACGTTTACCGCGCCCGCGAGTGGCAATTTTGTTTTTGCGTTTTATGCAGCCCAGAGGAATACCAACCAGCAGGAATTATCGCTTGATCTAGACGGTGTAGAAATTGCTAAAATTAAGGCGTCTTCTAATGCCTTCGAGGGCTATGCTTTCCGATTGACCAATTTAGTTGCTGCGCAAGATTATACTTTGACCTTTACGGGTTTAAATCCAAACGGTGTAGACGAAACGATGTTTATCGCCGCTCCAAAACTCACTCAGGATTTTGATTTTTATGTAAATGCTTATGACGTAGGTGATCATGATGCTGATTATGCTGAAAACGAAGGTGACCTGATTCGTTTCACCACCTGTAAAACAGTTATTGGTGCTGATACCTACGCAACCAATATATGTAGCTTCAGAGAATGGTTAAGGGCAAATATTCCCCTTAATGATCTTCGCCTCGGCAAGGGTGGGGGTTTGAGTGCTGCCTTAGACCAAGTGGCCTTCTTAAGTGCAGGTTCAGTTGTACTTGGCCTGATTCAAGCAACGGATTTGGGTTCTGAGCCCACCGACCCCGGTACAGGAACATGGGTTCAAAAACTTATGCTTATGCCACCGGACCATCCTCCTGGTACACCTTATGCCAGCAAAGAAGGGATTTTCATGAGCTTACCTGCTCAACCTGCGGGTGATGCTTCTACCCTTAATCTAGATGCTCGTTTGGACGTTGATCTGTTCATCACACTAACAATAGGAAGTGGTTGGTTATCAATAACCTGTGACGTTAAGGGAACGCGAACAGAATCACATGGGGGAAAAACCTATACAAACGTGGCTCGTGTGAACTACAAAGCTGATGTGGATTTGAGTGTTGATGCTGCGGGTAACCCTGTTGTGAATCTGGCAACTCCGACTATCAGTTTGGCTGATATCAATGCCTGTTCCATACCAATTGGTGATTTGGTTTCCTTGGTACAGGATATTGTTAACCCAATCATCGTTAATATCGTAGGGGGTATTTTCGCAAACGATCTACCATACACGAGAGCTATCTTTTCAATTAAAACCCCTCTTGGTTCGCAGCTTGGGCCATTCTTCTTGCCTGTGCAGCCAAAA
>JBECKS010000275.1:0-1441 GCA_040235395.1 Pseudomonadales bacterium
TGACATATGGATCGAGGCTAGCGATACCTCTTCGATCGATAGCTGGGTTGGTGCCGCTTCAGTTGCTGCGGCGCTGGGAGTTTACTCCGGTGCGTTTTCCGTTGCGATATCAGCTTCGGGTAACACCCTATCCAATACAATCGAGGCTTATATAGACAACAGCGACGTCACCGCATGGAATGTTGATGTTGTGGCAGATGACCACAGCTCGGTTGCAAGCCATTCCGAAGCTGCGGCATTGGCGGCAAGCACCGGGATCAGCGTTGCCGGAGGTGGTTCGGCTACGGTCATAAAAGGAACCAATACCGTTAAAGCACATGTTACCGGTACGGGCAATGATGATTTAATTAACCTTTCAGGGGATTTGACTGTGAATGCGACGGCTGCCACGGACTATGTAGGAGACGTGGGGGTGGCCTCCGTAGCAATTGGTCTGTATTCCCTTGCCGCCAGCGGCGGGGTCGTTAAAATATCGGCAACACCGGATGTCAGCGCATATGTAACCGGTGTAACGGTATATGCTGACGAAATGGATGTAAAAGCGGTCGGACGGATCCGCACCAGAGGCACTGCCTGGGGTATGAGTGTTTCCACGGGCCTGGCCATGGGAGTGAGTACTGCTGTTGTCACGACAGATGCCGATGTTGATGCCTATGTGGGTGGAACGAACGATGTGTTTTATATCCGGTCCCTCCGGATTTCGGCAACGGCGGAAGACAATCCCGATGCAGATGGGATGACCGGGGAAGCCAGGGCGACCGCTTCCGCTGGTGGTCTCCTGCTTGGAACGACTTCTACAATGGCAACCGTTGAAAATGAAAATACGGTTAAGGCCAGCATAATGGACGGCACGTATGTAAGGGCAAGCGGCACCGTATCTGTAAAGGCATCCAACAAGATTCAGCAGCACGCGGATGCCGACTCGGCAGCATACGGCCTGGTCGGGGAAGGTGAATCGATTGCTGAGGCATTTTCCGACACGGTTACAATTGCGACTGCAGGAGACGCCGATCTTAGCGCCAACCGCCTTGAAATCTCCAGCGATGGTGTATCCGAAAACCTTTCGACCACCACCGCAGGTTCCGGTGGCCTGGTCAGCGGCGCGGCAGCTGCACCCACGACTGAGACTACAGCCCAGGTCAAGGCGTTGATCGGAGGCGGAGCGAATATAGTGCTGTCCGGATCTGACGGCACATTGACGATGGATGCAACCCACCTGGCTAAGCCCAACACACTCGTCATCACCAACAGCTATGGTCTGATCGCAGGCGCTGGTGCTGAGGCGGTAAACAGCATAGACAGTGATGTGTTGACCCAGATCGGCAGCCAGGCTCATGTGAGTGCAGAGAATATAAGGCTTGATGCCCAGAATTCTCTTGATAAACAAGCTGTCAGCGGTACCAACATTGACGGCAGCACGGGCGGCCTGGCCAGTAAAGCC
>JBECKS010000236.1:0-9093 GCA_040235395.1 Pseudomonadales bacterium
CATGATGATTGATCGTGCTACCAAACGTTTTTCACATCGATCATTACTTTCAGAGAAGCAAGGCATTCAATGGAAGATAGCGGATTCAACGATGGAACTTTATCAAAGTAAATTAATGGTATTGCATTCAGCATATCGCATAGATAAAGGGCTTGATTTTAAAAGTGAAGTGTCTATGACCAAACATTTTGTTGCGCAGGCATTGGGTAGGGTGATTGATCGTGCAATACAGGTGCATGGTGCGCTTGGTTATTCAACAGATACCGTGTTATCGAATATGTTTACTCAAGCGCGCTGGGCGAGATTTGCAGATGGCGCCGATGAAATCCACCAATGGCGAATTGCTGAGCGTGCAATTAAAGCGTATTTGGAAACGGGTAGTGTTAAATCTGCAGCAGGTGATTTGCCTTTGTAATAAGAGGATAAAAACGTTAAGGTTTCTCATTCATTCGGTGGTTTCTTAGGAAATCATTAATACTAAATACCAGTAAGCAGGCATGCTGAAAATCGTGTGAGAAACCAAAAATGAATAAATCATTTTCCTTCGTTGCCTTAATTTTTTTGTGTTCAGTTTTTTTTGTTTCTTGTGGGGCTATGACCTTTCATGGTTTGTTCAATTATGATGAGCCAGAAAAGTTTGATAGTTGGTATGCGAGTATTGATAAAGAAGCTTTTAAAAATCAATCGACATTAGGTTTGAGGGATTATTATGAAGTTACTCTTGATAATCTTATACAACATATTCCTAAAAAGTATCCAAAAGGTACGGCGCGCTATGAAGAAGTAAGAAAAATTTATTTTCAGCGTGCTCAACAAATGATTAATGATGGTGCATACCCTTTGGCTAGTCATTTGGTTGGCGTTGGGCGATATGATAACTCTCTTGTTTATGCAATGTACCACGAGGATGATGAAGCTGTATTATTTTTACTAAAGAATGGGGCAAACCCTAATAATATTAAAATTAGAAAATGGCCATCTGAAAAAGATATTGGTGGCCCAACGGCATTGCATGTAGCCGCGGGTTATAACTGGTACCTAAGAGAAATTAACTATTGGCGTGGAAGTAAAAAATATTACAACCTGCTTTTGTCTTATGGTGCTAATGATCAGGTTAAAGGAAAATATGGTTTAACACCGCGAGATATTTATGTGGCAAATTTTATTGCCGATACACGACCTGAAGTTCAAGACAATGGCGTGGATTTCACTCAAATGTTTGCACTGGCGGCAGGTGCAATGCTGGCGACTAACTCTAGCATGTCATCAAATCAGAAAGCTGATTTTTATGCAGCTTATTCCAAAGATGTGATGAGCAATTCCAATGGTGAAAATATGGCGAAATGGAATCAGTCTGCCAATGCTTCATTAAATCAAGCTAATTCATCTTCTGGTGGGGGTGGAGCAGCTGCACAGGAAAAAGAAGAAAGTTTTACTTTTACTTGTCCTATGGGGCGTTCACCTAACACAGTTAAGATCCCTTATTACACTGCTTCTTGCCTAACGGCAGCAAAAACCTTTACCAAAGCCTTCGCTTGTAATCTTGTGGATGAAATGCAGTCTGCGCAGGCATCGTGTCAAAGCTCTTGTGGAAATCCTTCCTGTCTTGAAGTTCCTAAGTAGAAGTAATTTTGCTTACAAATAGTTGGGATATTTTTTTACTGCTTTAAAACAAAAGATGCAAATTTGAAAATTCGGTATAAGATTGCCGAAATTCCTTTGTGTTTTTTCGTTGAGTAAAATGCATGTCTCCTATTTCAAAAAAATCTGAAGTTTTCGGAACCGTTCTTGGTATTGCGCCTGGTGGTGTGCCTGCCTATTCTTCAGATTATGACACTGCCTCTGATGAGGAATATCCCAATCGAAGTGCCTATCGTAGCTATTTCGATGGTATTTACATGGGTTACAAGTGGCAGTGTGTGGAATTTGCGCGACGATGGATGTACATCAATCAAGGCTATATCTTTGACGACGTTGCCATGGCTTATGATATTTTTGATCTGCGCTCAGTAAGAAATGTTGTTGAAAATACTTTGCTGCCATTAAATGCTTTTGCCAATGGATGTTGTCGTCATCCTGAAGTGGGGAGTTTATTGATTTGGAAAGAGGGCGGTGAGTTTGAGCGCACAGGTCATGTTGCGGTAGTTACGGCTGTTACGGATTCCTATGTTCGAGTAGCGGAACAAAATGTTGACCATATATTGTGGAAAGAAGGAACAGATTATTCTCGCGAATTAAAAGCCAGCGTTACTAGCGAAGGAGAATACTGGGTAAGCTGTTCTTTTGGTGATGCGGAAATTCTTGGCTGGATGATTCAGACCGACGATGAAACTCATGCTGAACCCACTGAGCCTTTCATGCCTGAGTTGAGTGCTGTTAAGGCAATGCATGCCGGTCATAAATCACAGGCAAAATCCTGGCTCAACATTGCCAATAGTGATGAAGCCGCTTTTGTTGAAGCCATGGGTGGTCACTTTCTTACTCAAGTTAAGGATAATCAGGATCTTTATTATGCTGTTTCAAAAACGGCACAGGAAAATCTGGAATACGCTAGCAATGAGTTGCATGGTCTTTTTATGCATGCAACAGAATATGTGCTTGCGAACGAAAACTTGCTCAAATTATTTAACTTGCCTGAAGCGGTCTTGCCAAAGATTCGTCAATCATGGGACAACCGATTGAATCAGGTAATCACCAGCCGTTTTGATTTTGCTTTAACGCCTGATGGTTTGAAAGTTTATGAATATAACTGTGACTCAGCATCCTGTTATATGGAAACGGGAAAAGTGCAGGGCAGGTGGTTTGATTATTACAATATCAAGGAAGGTGAAAATGCAGGAAGAAACCTTTTTCGCTCTCTGGTTCAGGCATGGAAAAAAAGTAAGGCAAGTGGTTTAGTGCATATTCTTCGTGATGATGATGCTGAAGAAAAATATCATGCACTGTTTATGCAAAACGCAATCAAGGCAGCAGGTTTGGAAAGCAAGGTTATTGTTGGGCTGGAAGGGCTGGTTTGGGAATCTGATGGCCGAATTCTTGATGCGGATGGTGAAGAAGTATTATGGGTTTGGAAAACATGGGCTTGGGAAACGGCCTTAGATCAGATTCGTGAAGAATGTGAACAGGAAAATCTTGCTCAATCTGAATATGAACCTGATTGGCAACATGGAAAAGTGTTACGACTTTCTGATGTGTTATTTCGTAAACAGGTAATGGTATTCGAACCTTTATGGACTTTGATTCCTAGTAATAAAGCTATTCTGCCTGTCTTATGGACTTTATTTCCCAATCACCCTTTGTTACTTGAGGCATCGTTTGAATTGACTGATTCCCTGAAAGAAAAAGGTTATGTAGAAAAACCTATTGTAGGTCGCTGTGGACATAACATTAGTTTGTTTGGCAAAGACGAAATGCTTTTAGAGCAAACTGAAGGAAACTTTGAACATCACGAGAAAATTTATCAGGAATTTTTCCCTTTACCAAAAGTTGAAGACCTTTACGTGCAGATATCTACCTTCATGGCCTCTGGATTTTATGCGGGTAGTGGTGCGCGTGTAGATACTTCTCGAGTAATTAATAAAGACAGCGATTGTTTGCCCTTGTTATTTGTAAGCGATCGCCAATTTCTTTAATGTTTCAAACATGTGCTTTGAAATTTAATTAACAAGGTATGTTTTATGATTAAGAAAATCCTAAAGCGTGGACTGTTGAGTATCGTGCCATTGGCCTTATCAATCTGGTTGGTTTATTCAATGGTTTATACCTTGGATATTCTTGGTAATGAGGTGCTTGCTTTCCTGAATTTGAAATCAACCATGAAGGGCTCAGGTTTTTTTGTTGTGTTGTTATTACTACTTTTAGTAGGCAGTGTTTTTAGTTTGAGTCCGACCCAATGGCTTTATGCCTTGGTAGAAAAGCAGTTAATGAAGTTTCCGGTAATTAAAACCATTTATGGTGCAATAAAAGATGTTACCTCTTTGCTTGCTGGAAATGAAGAGCAGCAACAGAAACGAACAGTTTTGGTAAGACAGGCCAATGGTGGTTTTATGTTGGGTTTTGTAACCAATGAAAATCTTCCTGAAAAAATTCAGGATGCACTGCCGAAAGAAGATAAGTGGGTATCTGTGCTTTACCCACTGAGTTATCAAATGGCGGGTGTTACAACGCTGGTGAAGCAGTCAGATGTTCTTCCAGTGGATTGGGATTTTGAAAATGCCATGAAGTTCGTGCTAACAGCGGGGATTTCGAAATAGTTGTATCATGTCATTTCGAACATCACGAAGTGATAGAGAAATCTAAATCAGATTCCTCCTCAGCGCTTTGCGCTTCGTTCGGAATGACAACACGAGATAGAGTTTTTAAGCTTTAGTAATTTTGTTACGACCAGTTTCTTTTGATTGATAAAGGGCACCATCGGCTCTTTGCAGCAGGTTTTCCAAGGTTTCGTCAGCATTGAATTGTGCTGCACCGATGGAAACTGTTACGGACTTGCGATCGGTAATCTGTTCAAAAACTTCAGCTTCCATCGATTCCCTTAATCTTTCTGCGACGGTTAAGCATTCATCCATTTGAGTGTTGGTTAGGACGACAAGGAATTCCTCCCCGCCAATACGGCCAGCATAATCCACTGCACGAATGACTTTTTGCGCGACCTGGGCAAAACGAATAATTACTTCATCGCCTACACCATGGCCAAAGGTGTCATTAATGGATTTGAACTTATCCAGGTCGAGATAACAGACAACAAAGTTGTAATCGTCAGCACGAGCTAAATTTACTTCTTCGCGCAATAATTCCATTATTTTTCTTCGGTTGTATAAACCAGTGAGTTCATCACGAATAGATAGGTCGTGGACTTTTTCGAGAGCATCTCCTAAACGATTGCTTTGCTCAAGCAGGCTGTTCTGAAGTTTGGAAATTCGAGTAACCGTTACCAGCATTCCGATTGTTACCAGAACAAATAATAAAAACTCCAGAACTTCTACAGTGGCATCAACACTTTCTGAATAATTCATCAATATCTCGAAAAGAACAAAAGCATAACCAAATATGATTGACAGTGTGACAAAGAGATAATTTCTGAATTTAACGCTGAAGGCGCCAAGAATAAGCACACCAAACAAGAGCATCAGCATACTTAGTCTGAAATTATTCAGGAAATAGGAAGTGAATATGATGCTTAGACTTAACCAAAGCATCATGGGCACAACAAGCACTGGGTCTTTGAGTTTAGCGGTTAATCCTTCTCGGTATCCAACAAAGAGGGATACATTAATAAGCCAGATAAATGAAAACAATTTAATCAGGTCATTTGATTCGAGCCTGATATTGTCTGACAGGAAGTAAAATACTGTCGCAAAAGTATGCAAGGCACTGACCGACAGCATAAAAACAAGCTGGCGGGACTCTACGCGTTTTGTTGCTTCCTGCTGTTTATTTTTTAATTCATCTATCACTTGTTTTTCCTGGAATCACTTATGCTTAACCTGATTCCTTCCAGAATCTTTTGCTTCATAAAGCGCTTCGTCAGCGCGAATCAGGCATTGTTCAATTTCTTCATTGGAAACAAACTCAGATACGCCGACAGATACCGTAACCTCAAGACCTTCTTTGATTTCACCAAAGTTTGTGTCCTGAACGATTTGACGGATGTCGTTAGCGATTTCCTTTGCTGCTTCGATATTTTTTTTCACAAGAATCAATACAAACTCTTCACCGCCAAAGCGCGAGCAGTAATCGATATCATCAATTCTTCCTTGCATGAGTTCAGAAAATTTCTTCAGAACCAGGTCGCCCACCTGATGACCATAGTTGTCATTGATAGACTTGAATAAATCCAGATCGAAGAAGCAGATACAGAAGTCATAGGCTTTCCTGTCTGCCATGCCTTTCTGGTGTTCCAGAATCTTCATTGCATAGCGCCTGTTATATAGGCCTGTCAGTTCATCAATAATGGCAAGCTCGCTGATTTTTGTAAGTGCTTTATTCAGGTCTTTATTGCCTTCTCTCATTCTGTCTCTGATGTTGGCAATTTCCCCGCTCATGAAGACGAATCCGATGGTTAGCAGTGAAAACATGGTCCACTGAACAATCTCGGTAATAAGGTCGATAATTTCTGGATGGTTTTTAAGCAGGGCGAGAATCACGAGTAAATAACCAACAATCGCGATACTGGAGGAGACAATGAAATCCTTTAGTTTGTATCTGAATGCACCAATCACCATGGTGGTGAAATAGAGCATCATCACTGCCAGTCTCAGCTGATCAAGATAATAAGAAACCCAGAGAATGGTGGCTAAAGACCAGAACACCACGGGTGTGGCTAAGCTCTTGTCGGGGAATCGTTTGTTAACCCCTGTTACGACGATAAGTAGAAGAAAAAGATAACCACCCCAAATCACGCCCAGCATGGTCAACAGTTCATCAAGCTCCTTTCTGAAGAACCCAAACTGGTAAGACACAAAACAAAGAAGGCTGAGGGCAAGGGCTCCCCAAACAGAGCCAAGAATCAATTTTGCATTCTGGAATTGGGAGTCCTTGTCACCCGCGAGGGTGTCCAGAGATTCCACATCAATGAGTATGTCTGTGTTTTCAGAGCTCATGTTCTATCTATCGTCCATCCGGGTAAGTCAGGAAATCATACTTAATACCTTGATACTCAGGTTTATCAATAAAACCTGAAATGCGTTGCAAAGTGTAATAGGGCGTATCTTTTAGAACCACGTCAACTAACCATAAAGGCACATAGCCGCCAGGATCCATGACAAATTCATAAGTGACTTTGATTCTGTCTTCATCAAGGAGTTCAAGCCCCCAATGCCCCTGAAACGCAGGAATTCGAACATAGCCATCAAGCACTGGTTGGTCAATATCGTAGTGATCAACCCTAACCATGACATTGAGTGTTTCAGGATCCTGCTCTAGCTGCACCTTGGCAACAGCTTCCCTGTTCTTGATAGGCCAGGGCAGCAAGGTGTGAACACGAACGATATGGGTTTGAGGGTTAATAGTCTCAATAAGTTCAACGCGGTCGACATTATGGAAAATGTTATGCTGATTTGGGAAATCGAGGGTAATAGGTATCATGGAGAATGGGTCTAAGGGTTTCATCTCTGTTACGCCAAGAAAAGTCTTCAGAGGGAATCGGCGGTATGTTTCATATATACCTTGATGCCGTTTTTGTCCTTGACCAGATTCCAGTCAGCAAGTAAATCAGTATTGATGGCTAAGGCAATTCCACATGTTCCTAGCAGGAACACTGCGGCCATCAGGTTTTTTCTTATCATTATTAAACTCCAGACCTTCCTTGAGAATTTACTACATAACGCATCCCTGTTGGTAATTTGAAATGACCTTTCAGGTTATTCAAATTGCCGTTTGGTTGCCATGCACTTATAAAAGTTGAAATAGATGCCTGTCAACGTCCATATCGATGAGATTTGTGAGTTTTAATCCTTAAATATTTACTACTGAGGAATGAAATCTGTTCCTTGTATAACAGGTATTTTCGATGTTGGGACATGATGCTCGCTAGGATGGTAATAATCCTCTGTGTAATAGGCATCAGGTATGGTTATCCATGACTCGTAAACGGATTTCTTGTTCTGGTATTTTTCCTTTTGCAACATCTTCCTTAGGTTTTTCATGGTGTAGTAGGAGAAGTCATTCAATATCACATTGACAAGCCAGGGTGGAATGTAACCGCCCGGATCCATCAGGAATTCCATTTCAAAGGAGAGTCTTTGTCCAGAAAGCATCTGGGCTCTGATTTCCCCGCCAACTTCGGGCATTCTGATATAACCCGGGTAAAGGGGTAATAATTTATCGCTCTGAACCATCTTGATGCTAATGTCATAGTTTTCATTCTGGCTTACAAGGGCTTCAAGGGTTGCATCACGGTCTTTAACGGGCCAAGGCAAACGGGTTTCCACCCTGATATCCCTTCTTTGATCTGAGTGCCGGGTAATTTCGGTTAACTCGCTAATCATGTGCATCCACTGAGGTGCTGATTCGAAATCCTCAACCACAGCAGCCAGAGCATAGGGGTCTGGTGCGTCCATCACCATGACAGTCAGAAAGCTTTTAATCTTGGATTCATCCCTGTGTTTCATGTAAACCTGAATACCGTTCATGTCGCGAACCAAACGCCACTCATATTTCATCATCGATTCGATGGTTTCATCTTCTGGTGAGACTTCCTCAGCTTGTAAAGAGCCCTCAGCTTGTAAAGAGCCCTCAGCTTGTAAAGGGACATCTTCTTCAGTTGCAGGTTGGTCTTCGGCATAAACAGCCCCTGCTAACAAGAGCATCAAAAAGGCCATGAAACGGGGAATAAGAAAGACAGGCTTATTATTTTTATTATTTGACATCAGCTTTATCCACTCTGCGTCTGTTTTGCTCATTCTATATTGGGCACGATGTGAAAGCTAGGTTTCACAGGATAGACAGTATCTTTAGAAGGCCTAAGCGGATTTAATTCAGAGGTTTCTGGGCAGTAATCACCCATGCGCTTGAAGGTGCCCAAAGAGTGCCATCTTCCCTAACGTATTTTTTCAATACATCTTTTAAAGCTTCCATTACCTGAGGTTTCAGTCTTTCTCCTTCTTCACCTGCAAAACGAATGGCTTCACCTGCAGGTCCGAGGTCAAGGGCAAACTGTACTGCCTCGTCCATGTCTTTTCCTATATAAAGTTCTGAATCCAAGCGTTCAAATTGCACTCGATCAAAACCACTCACCTGAAGCATTTCGCTCACCATGTCGGGTCCAGCCATAGAGAAGGGGCCGGGGCCACAGTGCACTGCATCGGTTTCTTCATGAGTAACAATAGGCACAATGGATTTTACACAGCACTCTGCATCATAAAGCCAGGGATTATCTTCGCGTTTTCTCCAAACAACCTGGACAAACTTGCCACCAGGTTTTAATGATTTATAAATGTTTTTCATGGCGCGACCGGGGAAGTTAAAAAACATGGTACCGAATCGAGCAAACACAAAATCGTGTGGACCTTTTAAGTCATCCATTTCAACATCAGCGGCGATGAATTCAATATTCTTTACACCCCGTAGGTTTTTTTCCTTATCACATTCATC
>JBECKS010000296.1:0-1833 GCA_040235395.1 Pseudomonadales bacterium
CACCACCACTGTCGGGGCGTCCCCCGGCACACCGGGTCCGGGGGATTCTGCGTCTCGCGAAGAGCCCACGTCTTCGTCCCGAGCCGCATCTGTCGACGCTTCAGGACTGCTGCTCGGATCCTCCGGCAGATCGTCCCATCGGGTCACCGCATCCAGGATCTTCTGGTATCCGGTGCACCGACAGAGATTCCCGGACATGGCCCGGGCCGCCTCCTCCCGCGTGGGGTGAGGGTTCCGGTCGATGAGCGCCTTGGCACTGAGGACCGCTCCCGGAGTGCAGAATCCGCACTGGATCGCCCCGTGAGCCACGAAGGCCTTTTGCACGGGGTGGTCCCTCAGGCCCTCGATGGTTTCCACGGACCTGCCCTCCACCTCGGGAGCCAGGACGAGGCAGGCATTGACAGGGTCCCCGTCCAGAAGGACCGTGCAGGCGCCGCAGTCTCCGGAGCCGCACCCCTCCTTGGCTCCGGTGAGCCCCAGTTGGTTCCGGAGGACATCCAGAAGCGTTTCGTCGGGCCGCGTCGCGACCTCCACCCGGTCGCCATTCACGTGAAAGCCGAGAAGGATTTTCATGGTCCCTCCTCCCGGGGCGCCGCACCTCCCCCTCCACCGGCACGCTCGCCCAACCCACGAGCGGTGAGCCCATCGGAAATCCCCAGAGCGCGGTCGCGGGCCTTCTCCAGGACTCTTCTGCAGAGGACCTCCACCAGCTCGCTTCGATGCCGCGAAGAGCCCCGAACGTCCGAGATGGGCGCCGCCGCCTCCTGGGCCGCCAGGGACGCCTCCCGAATGCGATCCTCGTCGAGGCGGCTACCCAGAAGCCGCTCCTGGGCCGACGGAACCAGGAGAGGCGTCGGAGCCACAGCCCCCAGGGCGACCCGGGCTCCCCGGCAGAGTCCATCTCTCATGTGCAGGGCCGCGGCCACACTCGCCACCGTGATGAAGTTCGCTGCTCTCAACCCGAATGCATCGTAGGCGACCCCTTCACCCGGCGCCCGAACCGGAACCACGATCTCCACCAGGATCTCACCCTCCCTCAGGCGAGTCTTCCGGTGGTCCTGGAAGAAATCCGCGAGGGAGAGGTCACGGCGGCCGTCGGGGCCCTGGATGCCCACTCCTGCACCCAGGGCCATGAGGATCGGAGCCAGGTCCCCGCAGGAGGCGGCTGTGCAGACGTTTCCCCCTACCGTGGCCCGGTTCCTCACCTGGGGGGTGCCGAAGACCCTCACCGCGTCCAGCAGCTCGGGCCGCGCCGAGTGAACCTCCCCCGAAGCTTCCAGGGCTGCCGGGGTCACCAGGGCCCCGATCCGCAGATCGTCTCCCAGGAGGACAATCCGCCTGAGCTCCTCCAGGGCCGAGAGCGACACCAGGTGGACGGGACGGCTCGAGCCCCGCTTGATGTCCACGAGAACATCCGTCCCTCCCGCCAGGACGGACGCGTCTGGTCCCAGCTCCCGCAGGAGGTCACAGGCCTCTCCCACGGAGCCAGGCCGGTGGTATCGGGTCTGGGGATGCACGGCGTTGGGTCTCATATGACTGTCCGAGGCGCCCCGTCTGCGCTGCGATGGCCAATCAGGCTGCCCCCGCGGGCACTCTCCCGGGAGCTCGAGCAAAGAACGACCACCAGCATGATCCCACGTGTCTTATCATCGCACAAGAGCCGCACCCCTTCCCCTTCAGGGCTATCGGCTAAGCCCGAGCCCCTCCTCCAATCCTCCTCACCCTCACCACTCTTCCACTCCCAGCCGATGCGTCCGAGGGGCGATTGCCCTGCTGTCAGCCCGCTCCTCCCTCGGACCCCTCCGCTCCCCGGGGGGGCGCGTTCTTCACATG
>JBECKS010000297.1:0-2213 GCA_040235395.1 Pseudomonadales bacterium
CTGATCCTCTCGGTGGTGATCCTCTTCTTCTTCCTGCGGAGTTGGGAGACCACGTTGGTGGCAATCACGGTCATCCCCGTGACCGTGCTCATCACCCTGGTGTCCATGCGTCTCACCGGCCTCACCTTCAACCTCATGACACTGGGAGGGATCGCCGCCGCCATCGGCCTGGTCATCGACGACGCCATCGTGGTGGTGGAAGTCATCCACACCCACCTGCAGGAGGGCATGAAGAGGGCCGAGGCCGTGGAGAAGGGGATTTCGGAGATCTTCCGGCCCCTGGTGGGGTCCACCCTCACGCCGGTAGTGGTCTTCATTCCTCTAGCGTTTCTGGACGGGATCACGGGCGTATTCTTCCGGGCCCTGGCCCTCACCATGGTGGTCTCTCTCCTCACCTCCCTGGTGCTCGCCGTGACCCTGACGCCGGCCCTGGCCGCCCGCCTCCTCCGGCGTCGGGGAGAAGGGGAGGCCCTGCAGGGGCACGGGGAGATGGGGCCCGTGCTGAGCCGCGTGGTGGAAGTATACGAGAGGGCCGTACGTCCCGCTCTCCACCGTCCGTGGCGGACCCTGGGCGCCTGCGGGGTGGTGCTCCTGGTGGGGGCGGGGGTCTACCGTCAGCTCGACAGCGAGTTCCTCCCCCCCATGGACGAAGGGGGGTTCGTCATCGACTACTTCACTCCCCCGGGTACCAGCCTGGCGGAGACGAACCGCCAGCTTCTGGTGGCCGAAGGCATCCTCCGGACCGTGCCGGAGGTGGAGAGCTACTCCCGACGCACCGGCGCCCGCCTGGCCCTGGCCATCGCTGAGCCCAACACCGGGGATTTCCTGGTGAAGCTGCGCCGGGACCGGCGGCGGTCCACCGACGAGGTCATCTCAGAGCTGCGGCAGCGGTTCAATACGGAGATCCCGGGGGCGGAGTGGGAGTTCCCGGGCATCCTGGGGGACCTCATCGGCGACCTCATGTGGGCCCCCAGCCCCATCGAGGTGAAGCTTTATTCCACGGATCAGACGTGGTTGAAGGAGCGTGCGCCGGTGGTGGCGTCCCGCCTGGAGGAGATCCGGGGGGTCGTGGACATCTTCGACGGCCTGGTCTACACGGGTCCCACCATCAGCTTGCGGGCCCGACCCGCGGACGCCCGCCGGTTCGGCCTGACGTCCGATGACGTGGCCGCTGCCGCCGGCACGGCCATGCTGGGCCAGACCGCCTCCTCGGTGCTGGAGGGGGACCGGATCGTGGACGTTCGGGTGAAGGTGGACTCCACCCGTCTGGAGAAGTTGGAACAGGTCCGGGATCTGCCCCTCCGCACACCCAGCGGAGTCCTGGTGAAGCTGTCCCAGGTCGTGGACGTGGTGGAGGAGCCCGGCCAGCTGGAGCTTCGCCGTGAGGACGGGCGCCAGGACGTGGCGGTCACCGCCCGCCTGGAGGGAAGGGACATGGGGGGCGCCATGGCGGAGATCCGCCAGACACTGACCGGTGACCCGTCCCTGCCCCCGGGTACCGTGGAGTACGGTGGCCTCTACCAACAACAGCGGGAGTCCTTCCGGAACCTCGTCTTCGTGCTCCTCATGGCCATCACTCTGGTGTTCACGGTGCTGATGCTGGAGTTCGGGTCCTTCCACGAGCCCGTCTCCATCGTCTTCGGGGCGGTGTTGGCCCTCTTCGGCACCGTGCTGGCCCTCTGGATCACCGGAACTTCCTTCAACGTGGTGTCTTTCCTGGGGGCCATCATCGGAATCGGCATCGTAGCCAAGAATGGGATCCTGATGCTGGACTTCGTGAAGGTTCTCCGGGCCGAAGGACTCGACCTGGAGGAGGCCCTGGTCCGATCGGGAAGGCGACGCCTTCGCCCCGTGCTCATGACCTCCCTTGCCGCTGCCCTGGGGATGCTGCCCCTGGCCTACGGCATCGGTTCCGGAGCCGACATGCTCAGGCCCCTGGCCATCGCCGTGATCGGAGCCCTGGCCATCTCAGTGCTTTTGTCGCTGTTGGCCACACCCACCCTCTACTTCCTTCTACAGCGTCGGGGAGTGAAGCCGGCGGGCTAGGAGGCCGATCAGGATCCCTGAAACCCGGTGGGGCTTCCGGAGAGCGTTGTTACCTTTGCCGGAGAGGCTTCTCCCGGCCACGTGGAGACGGTGTCATGAGAAAAGCTGTGGTGATCCCGGTTCTCTTTGCGCTCCCCTGCGCACTTCTTTTCGCCGGCTGCGGGGGG
>JBECKS010000243.1:0-4815 GCA_040235395.1 Pseudomonadales bacterium
CTGAAAACCTCCAACCGCATTGATGATTTTTTCCTGCACTCGATTTTGGGCGGTGTGGTTTTCTTCGCCATCATGTTTGTGCTTTTTCAATCCATCTTTACCTGGGCAGCACCTGCGATGGATGGCATTGAATCATTACTTGGCTGGATGGCTGATCATGTTGTGCCATTGTTCCCCAATGAACATGTACAGAATTTTATGTCAGACGCCATCTTTGGTGGCTTAGGTGCTTTTCTGGTTTTTGTGCCGCAGATTTTTGTGCTCACCTTTATTGTGGGCATTCTTGAAGATACCGGTTATATGTCGAGAGCTGCACTCATCTGTCATAAACCCTTACGATTTTTTGGGCTAACAGGAAAAAGTTTTATTCCCATGCTCAGCGGTGTTGCCTGTGCGATTCCAGGAATATATGCCGCAAGGAATATTGATTCACCTCGAAAGCGTTTTCTTACTTATCTTGCCATTCCCTTAATGCCCTGCTCGGCACGTTTACCGGTTTACACTTTATTGATTGCAGTTTTTATTCCTGACACAACCACACTCGGCGGGCTGGTTGGTTTGCAAGGTCTCGCCATGTTCTGCATTTATTTTTTTGGTTTAGTGGTTGGCCTGTTAGTGACCGCACTGGTTTCAAAATCCAATAAGGATTTTGGTGGTGATTTGCCTTTTGTACTGGAAATGCCGCCATATCGTTTTCCTTCGTGGGTGCCACTTATTCGTCAATCCTGGAATCGCTGTAAACACTTCCTGACCAAAGCGGGCTCGGTGATTTTCACAGTAACTGTTGTTGTGTGGATACTCGGTTATTTTCCGAATTACGGCGCAGACTTAAGCGCATCATGGCTCGGCAACATGGGAAAATTTATTGAACCCATTTTTGCGCCGATTGGTCTGGACTGGCGTTACGGTGTTGCGATTCTTTCTTCTTTCCTCGCAAGGGAAGTGTTTGTAGGAACACTTGGCGCGATGTTTGGCATTCAGGGTGCTGATGAAAACTTTGTGCCGCTTGCTGATTATATTCACGACAGCGGACTGCATATGGGTTCTGGTTTTGCCTTGCTTGTGTTTTACGCCATTGCTCTGCAATGTGTTTCTACTTTAGCGGTGCTTAACAAGGAATCAGGCTCGCTAAAACTGCCTGTGATGATGTTTGTTAGCTACATGGTGCTTGCTTACACCCTCGCCTTCCTTACCTTCAATCTGGTTGAAGCATTCTAGCGTTAGCAAAAAATTTATTTTTTGGTTTCGGGAAAGAAGTCTTCTGGATTATCGTCATACTTGATGTCAGACATATCAATAAAATCCAGATCCTTATTACTTTTATTGTTAACTTCAACATCAGGCTGTTCTGCTTCATATTGAATATTGGCATGAGTTGAAACCACATCCATGACTTCTTTCGGTAAACGACAGACTTCCACTACACGCTTGTAACCAACATTCCTTTCATACTCGTAGCGACCCATACATCCCTGACCAACATTCGTTTGTTCAAAATACACAATCGCAGGCATGATGTTCGCCTTTTCCCATACCAGCTCATAATGTTTTTGATGGAAGGCCGCGTAACCCAGATATTGATAGCGATGGTTTTTCAGAACCTTGAAAATAAAATTGACGCAAAAACCTTCTATGCAATTTGCACCGACAATATGCTCCATGGTGCCATCACGATTAAAATCATTTTGACTCATGAAAATATAGGGGCTTAATGTGATTTCCTTAATCATTTGTTTAGGAAGCGTCGTGGAGACACTGTTTAATTTAGGCAAATCCCAGTCTTTCACGGTGCTTTCTACATCAAGACTTTTAGCCGAAGCAGTTTGCAAAGCACATAAAAAAAATACCGCTAAACAAAACTTTTTTATTAGCACAATTCAGAACCTCTAATTAAAGACCATCAAAAACCTGATGATAAAAGACCTTTCCTGAAGCTTTGCTTAAGAAGCCTTCTTTTATTTCACGAATCTGGAAAGCCTCAGGTGGACATTGCTTTTCCCAATAAAAACCATGGGTCGCTGCATTTTCAAAACCAAACTGCTGGTAATACGCCGGATCACCAAGCAAGACCACTGCTTTATACATGGGGTCTGCATATTCTTCTAACCAGAAATTCATGAGTGCTTTTCCAATACCCTGCCCCTGTACTTCAGGCAACACCGATAAGGGCGCAATACCTAATACCTGCCAGCTTCTGCTTTGGTAAGCTCCATCACCTTCAATCACCACAGGGCTCACGGCAAGATGACCCAAAAGCTTTCCTGTTTCTTCTTCCACTGCAAGCAGGGAAAAAAGCAGTGCGCCATGATCCCTGAGTGCATTCACAAGATTTGCTTCATCTGCCTGCTCAAAGGCTGCACTGACAAGCTGATGAATGCTTTCAATGTCAGATACTTTTTCAGAACGAATGGAATACTTCAGCATAATTTTCTTGAAGCGATAAAAAACTAACGCGGAAGATTATCGGTTCGACTGACTCTACCTAGATAACCACCATGGTGACGCTTGCCATAATCTTCTTTTGAAAAACCTTTCAGCTCCATCAAGGAGATGGCGATAGCATCACTGATAGCAAGCATCACAGCGATACTGTTAGTAGGTGTTAAACCCAAGGTGCAGGCTTCACCGGTATCACCCATATCAAGAATGCATTCACAATGTTCACGCAATTGCGAATCAGGGTGTGAAGTAATGCCAATTAAATGCACCACACCAAGATGCCTTGCCATTTCCAGAATCTCTAGCACTTCTCGCGATTTTCCGCTGGTAGAAAAAGCAATCATGACATCTTTTTCGTTAACGATACCTAAATCACCATGGGCAGCTTCGGCTGCATGAAGAAAAACAGCAGGCGTGCCCGTTGAACATAACGTTGCTGCAAATTTATTAGCGATGTGCCCCGCTTTTCCAATACCAGTTGTTAACACTTTGCCCTCGCAACGTTGTAATACCTGCACTGCCTGCTCAAAAGATGCATCAACATTGATTGCCTTGATGGCTTCTGCTTCTGCGTTAATAACTGCCTGTATACGTTCTTTAATATTCATAGTTTTCTCTGGAGTTTATTCCGCTGCTTGCTCAGCTTCCATTGCTTCGTTTTTTATTTCTTCGCTAGTTATTAGTTCATTGGCTGTTTCTTCTGCCATGCTATTTTCTTCAAGCTCATCGTCTGTATTATTTATTGGCTGCTGTTCAAGCAAGTTCTTAAGGTCTGCCAGACCTGTTTCAAAATCGGGGCCTAGCATGCCATCAAACAATAAACCCATGTAACGGTTCATGGGATTGCTTCCGTGTTCACTCACAAATGTCCAGGTTAATTGGCTTCGATTTTCTGCTAGCGCTTCTAGATCAAAAAGTACTTTTGCTGGAGACTGATTTTCAAAAGCAAAACTTAAAGCAACATGTTGATCTTGATCGCTTTCAATAATTTCCTGTTGGCCTTTACCCACATCAGGTTTATCGCTGCGCCATTGCATCACGGCGCCCACACCTTCTTTTGATGCAGGATAAACAACCTGCATGTTCGGATCTTTTTTTGCCCAGGGAGACCAAGTTTGCATGCTTTCCAGATTATTGAGGTAAGGAAAAACATCTGCCGCAGGACGTTCAATCACAATGCTTCGGGAAACTTCGGTGCTATCGGGTAAGAGATAGGCTGAAAGAATAATAGCGAAAGGCAGACTCAAAACCACCACAATGACTCGCTGCAACATACTCGCCTCCCCCGATAAATAAACTCAAAACAAAGGAGGCTAGTATAGCTAATCTGAGCACTTTTATAACATAAGGTGAAACTTATTAATCTAGAGTTTATGAATAACGTCAGCGAGGCAGTTTATACAAGGCAAAAATAATCGAAAAAACGGAGTTTACACGCAGTAAATGAGTATTTTGAGATTATTTTTAACGCAGTAGAAACAACGCAGCTAGTTATTCAGCCTAGTTAACGCGGCGTTCTTTATCTTTCCAGTAAGGCTCTCGTAGTTCACGCTTAAGAAGTTTGCCACTCGGATTTCTCGGCAACTCATCCACAAAATCCACTGACTTGGGAATCTTGTAGCCCGCAATATGTTGTCTGGCATAGGCAATCAAGTCAGCTTCGCTTACTGAAGCGCCAGGTTTAAGCACTACCACCGCTTTCACAGCTTCACCCCACTTATCATCAGGCACACCAATCACTGCAATATCGGCAATGGCTTCATGACCAAACAAGGCACTTTCAATCTCGGCGGGATAGATGTTTTCACCCCCGGAAACAATCATGTCTTTAATACGGTCATACATGTAAACGTATCCATCTTCGTCCATGTAACCCGCATCACCTGACTTCAACCAACCATCGACGATGGTTTTTTTGGTGGCGTCTTCCATTTTCCAGTAACCCACCATAATGGCTTCTGACTTCACGCAGATTTCGCCCACTTCACCAACAGGAACCTCTTTACCATCAGCATCCTGAATTTCTATCTGCACACCAGGTCTTGCCTTTCCTGCACTTTTCATGCGCTGGTTACCTGCCGTGTCATGATCTTCTGCAGGCAAGTAAGTTGCGATTGCGGTTCCTTCTGTCATGCCATAGAGCTGAATGAATCCACACTGGAAAACCTCAATGGCTTGTCGCAGCAAGTCGAGAGGAATGGGTGAGGCGCCGTAAATAATATATTTCATGGAAGAGAAATCAGTTCCGACGCAATCAGGATGCATCAATACAAACTGCATGGCCGCTGGCACCATAAAGATTTTACTAATGCCATAATCGCGAAAACATTTTAGAACGGCACCCGGTTCAAATTCTTTTAGCACCACGTTCTTGGC
>JBECKS010000113.1:0-4593 GCA_040235395.1 Pseudomonadales bacterium
GTGAGTTTGATATAGGCGGTATTAGGAAGCCATTCGCCGTAGTAATACTGACGAAACCATAGCTGAGCAATAACAAAAAGCAGTGGCAGCGTTGCTAATATGAAAACAGGAACAAAACTTTTTTTAATACTAAAATCTTTGCTCCAGAAAACACCTAAAGCAATTCCTACACACAACAAAGGGCTGTCAGGTCGTGTTATACAGAGAACTCCCAAACTTAGTGATGCAAGCCATAGAAATTTTTTCTGATTAATTTGTAAATATTGATACGTACCATAAACCGCTGCAACAATACAAAGTGCAATGAGAGGTTGTTCAAGTCCGCCCATCGCCCAGATGGCAATGGGCGCACATAAAGCAAACAATAACTGACTCTCAAACAGTCTTTCAGACAGTAATGGTTTGTTTCTCCAGATTAAATAATTCAGATATAGAATGCCTGCAAAACAGCTGATGCCCATAACGCGCAAGGCAGTAATAAGATCCAGCCCTAACTTACCTAATAAGGATGCAAGTAGTACCCATGCAAGATTGGAGTAACCTTCAACAGGAAAATCATCGTTCCAACTTAAGCCTTTTCCTTGTAAAAGCCTGTCTGCATAGCGTAGTGAAATCAGCGCATCATCTGAAAGGAAAGGATAGTAATAGGCGGTATGAAGCAGAAGCACAGCTAAGGGCAGTAGAAAAAGCTTGAATGGCTCCTTGCTAAAAATCGCTTTGATGCTTGCTGACATTAAGGCTACCGAGAGAATCTATATAGGGTTGAAGAAAGCACATCCTAACAGCTACAAAATAAATTGAGAATAAGCCCTTACTTCCTATCTAAAGCCCTAAAACTAATCGCTTCTGCCAGATGCTGTTCTTCAATCTGATCGCTCTGGTCAAGATCAGCAATACTTCGTGCCACTTTTAAAATACGGTGATAAGCGCGTGGTGAAAAATTCAGGTTTTCCATCGCGCGGTTTAAAAGAATTCGACTGCATTCCGTGAGCTTGCAATAAGCATTGATATCGCGATTGTTTAGATTGGCATTATTCTTTTGCTGACGCTGATATTGAAGCTCTCTGGCAATACAGACACGCTGTCGAATACTTTCACTGTTCTCTGCTTCCTCTATTTTCTGTTCTTCAAGAAAAATCTTTTTATTAAGTAGTGAAACCTCCACATGTAAATCGATGCGATCAAGCAAGGGTCCAGACAGCTTTGCGCGATACCGTTGCACTTGGTCGAGCGTACACGTGCAGCGATCTCCGTCACCAAAATAGCCACAAGGGCAGGGATTCATGGCAGCAATCAATTGAAAATTAGCAGGAAAGTGCACCTGTTGCGCCGCACGGGAAATATGGATTTCACCTGATTCCAAAGGTTCACGTAACACTTCCAAAACCTTGCGATCAAATTCTGGAAATTCATCAAGAAATAATACGCCGTTATGTGCGAGTGAAATCTCACCAGGTTTCGGGTTGGAACCGCCACCCACCAAGGCAACAGCGGAAGCCGTATGATGTGGCGAACGGCAAGGGCGTTGCTTCCAGATTTTTTTTAAACCCTGTTTCTGATGAATGGAATAGATGCTTGCTACTTCAATGGCTTCTTCATCGTTTAGTGTTGGAAGTAAAGTAGGAAGTCTGGTTGCCAACATGGTTTTGCCTGTACCCGGCGGACCAATAAATAGAACGTTATGCGCACCTGCAGCTGCAATTTCCAAAGCACGTTTTGCGCGTTGCTGTCCTTTGACTTCACTGATGTCCAGAAAATCCAGTTCGTCATGGCTCAATAAAGTTTCTTCTTCGGGAATAAAGGATAGATTGTTTTTTCCCATCAAGTGGCTACAAACATCCAATAAAGATTTGCCTGCAATTATTTTTGCAGCTTTAGGCATAGCAGCTTCGTTGGCATTTTCGTGAGTCACACAAAGTGTGCGTTGTTGTTTAAGACAGGCAAGGGAGGCAGGCAGCACGCCGGAAACGGGTCGAAGTTCACCTGATAGTGCAAGTTCAGCAATGAACTCATAATCATCAAGTGTGCCTGCAGGAATCTGTCCTGATGCAGCGAGAATGCCGAGCGCAATGGCTAAATCGTAACGCCCGCCTTCCTTGGGCAGATCTGCCGGCGCAAGATTAATGGTGATGCGCTTTCGCGGAAATTCAAAATTCGAATTCAATATGGCACTGCGAACGCGATCCTTGCTTTCACGAACGGCTGCTTCGGGTAAACCAACAATTGAGAGTGCGGGCAAACCATTGGTGAGATGAACTTCAACGGTAACCGCAGGCGCTTCAATTCCAGCAAGCGCACGGCTATGGACAATAGCGAGTGACATGGCGACAAATTCCTTTTTGTGAGTGCGTCTCCCTGACGACGGCGCATTCTAGCGTGCTTTATGCTTGAACTAAAGCGCACACGGGGAACAGAGCGTCATCCATTCTGGTGATAAAGTACGTGTACTTGAGTGTTAGACTTAAACTAGTAACTGATTAATGATTGAGGAAGTTTCATGGCACTGATTACTTATGTTGAACACGATGGCACTGAGCACGAAGTGGATGTGCCCAATGGCGATAGCATCATGGAAGGCGCGGTGAGAAATGGTATTCCAGGTATTGATGCGGTGTGTGGTGGTATCTGTGTTTGCGCAACCTGTTCCTGTTATATCGATTTCGATCAACAACAAGAAAAAGGTGTGCCGCCTGCAGAAGGACAGGAGTTAGAAACTTTGGAAGAAGTGCTGCACAGAAAAGAAAATAGTCGTTTAAGTTGTCAGATATCGGTTGCCGATACCATGGATGGTTTGCGCGTTTATTTGCCCATCGAACAACAATAGAAACCTCAGAAAAATTTTTACAGTATAAAAGGTAACACGGCCTTTCTGCTTTTCGGATACTCCTCAGCAAAGGTTTCCACATACCAGCGATGTGCAAGTAGTGCCTGACTCATTAATGGCAAACCGACCCACAGAGCGTAGACCAGACCAGGTAAAGACCAGGTCATGATGGCAAAGCCAGTCCATTCAACAATTTCACCAAAATAATTTGGACAGGAAACCCAACGGAAGCAACCTCCCTCAGGAATTTTATAAGCAGTTTCACCGGGTTTTCTCAGGTTGATAAGAATGTTGTCTGACTGAATGTTGATAAAGAACCCAGTTGCAAACATAAGCAAACCAATCATGAAACGCGGATCCCACAGCCATTCCATGGAGTAGTTTTTGAAAGCACCAAAGTAATAACCAATCAGATAACCATTGATGGCGTAGAAAATCATACTGTAAGACATCGTGGAAACAGGCATACGTTTTCCCTTGGTCTTGATGCGTTGAGGGTAAATCAGTGCGCGATTCAGATAATGAATCACAAAGGCAAGCACCATGAAGGAAGCCACATGAATGCTTTCGACACTGGCAAGATGGAAATAAATTACGCTGATCAAAATCGGTGTTTCCATGATCATCCAGCCTTTTTTCTTATCGATGCTGCCAAGCCAGCGATGACTGAGATTATCCTTCTTGCTGCTGATGGGTAAGTCACCAATGAAATACACACCGATGCCTGCAACAATGCCCAACGCACCCCATAACAAGAGGAAAATCATGTAATGGGCGTAAGAAACATTTAACAGGGCGCTAAGTACTTCATTCATTATCAAATCCTTTTTCCATCAGCATTTTTGACGCAGGTCGTTGTAGTCTGTCAGCAGGGGTGTTTCAATTATTCCATTATTGAAGATGAGGATGTTCATGAAGGCATTTCAATCCATAGCTGAAGCGACACAACATATCATTAAGGAAACGGGTGGCGATATTCGTTTAGGTGTCCCTCTGGGTATGGGAAAACCTAACCAGTTGGTGAACGCACTGTATCAGGCTGCCGTGAAAGATGTCTCACTCAAATTAAGCATTTTTACCGCGCTGTCACTCGAGAAGCCTTCTGGCAAAAGCGCTCTGGAAAAACGTTTTCTTAATCCCTTTGCAGAAAGAGTTTATGGCGACTATGTCGACCTTGATTACATCAAGGCAATAAAGACAAAGCAGATTCCCGACAACATCAGCGTGTATGAGTTTTTTGTGCGTCCTGGAGCCGAGCTAGGTAACAGCTATACCCAGCAGCATTACATGAGTTCCAATTACACCCATGCAGCAAGGGATTTGAACAACTGTGGTATTAATGTACTTGCTCAGTTAGTAGCGAGCGAAACCCAAAACGATGAAACCGTTTATAGCCTTTCCTGTAACCCCGAAGTAACGCTGGATTTAATTCCTTTAATAGAAAAGCGTCGTGCGCAAGGTGAGAAAATCCTGATTGCTGGTCAAGTGAATAACAATCTTCCTTTTATTGAAAATCATGCGCAGGTAAGTGCCCAGCATTTTGATGTGTTGATTAACGATGAAGCCTGTCATAGCACCTTGTTTTCAACACCGAACATGCCTGTGAATATGGCCGAACATTTTGTGGGTTTGAATGCATCCACGCTTGTGAAAGACGATGGAACTTTGCAGATTGGAATTGGTGCATTAGGTGATGCTGTTGCCTATGCCTTGTTGTTACGGGAAAAAGACAATATCAATTACCAGCATCTGGTTCAGGAAACGGGTTT
>JBECKS010000133.1:0-31616 GCA_040235395.1 Pseudomonadales bacterium
CTACGGACATAATCATCCTGAACTCAAGCAGGCTCTGCTTGATTACATTGCTCATAACGGAATTACCCATGGCCTTGATATGCATACCAAGGCTAAGGGTGAATTTATGGAAACCTTTAAAGAAAAAATACTTGCGCCAAGAGATATGGACTATGTCATGCAATTTACCGGTCCTACTGGAACAAATACCGTGGAAGCATCCTTGAAGCTTGCGCGTAACATAAAGGGTAGAGAAAACATCATCGCTTTCACTAATGGTTTTCATGGTGTGAGTCTTGGTTCGCTTGCTGCTACAGGGAATTCCCATCATCGAGATGCTGGAGGTGTCAGTCTAAGCGGCGTTTCGCGAATGCCTTTTGATGGTTATTTAGGTGATGATGTTGATACAACGGCTTATCTTGAAAAAGTCTTAAGTGACTCCAGTAGCGGAATCGATAAGCCCGCAGCAGTTATTGTTGAAACTGTTCAAGGTGAAGGAGGAATTAACGCTGCGAGTTTTTCCTGGTTAAGGAATCTGGAGAAAGTTTGCAAGGAGCACGATGTTTTGTTGATTGTTGATGATATACAGGCTGGTTGTGGGCGCACAGGCACGTTTTTTAGTTTTGAAGAAGCTGGTATCAAACCAGACATTATTACCTTATCAAAATCCTTAAGCGGTTATGGACTTCCTTTTTCTATTGCCCTGATTCGTCCAGATCTGGATATCTGGAAACCAGGTGAACACAACGGCACTTTTCGCGGAAATAATCTTGCCTTTGTTACAGCAAAAGCTGCTATTGACCTTTTCTGGTCTGATCAAAAACTTTCAAAAGAAGTAAAGGAAAAAGGCGCTTATATTGAAAAGCGTCTTGAAGCAATTGTAGATAAGTTTGGTGAAGGAAATTTTTCTACCCGTGGGCGCGGCATGTTCCAGGGTATTAACTGCGTTAATGGAGAGCTGGCAGAAAAAATTACCAAAAAAGCGTTTCATAATAACCTGATTCTTGAAACCAGTGGTGCAGACGATCACGTGGTTAAACTGCTCTGCCCTTTAATCATCAGTATGGAAAATCTTAAGAAAGGTATCGATATCATTGAAAGTTCTGTTGAAGAAGTGTGTGAAAAGGAAAGCCATATTCCTGAAGATAATGATTACTTTGATTCAGTAACACTCTCAGCCAAGGAATAGTGAGGTAAAAAATGATTGTTAGAGAATTAAAACACGCTGAGCAAAGTGAAAGACGCGTGGTTTCACCGGATGGGAACTGGGAAAGTGTTCGTTTATTACTCAAAGATGACAACATGGGATTTTCCTTTCATATCACTACCATTTTTGAAGGTGCTGATTTCAGGATGCATTATAAGAATCATCTCGAGTCTGTGTATTGCATGGAAGGCGAAGGCGAAGTTGAAACACTCAGTGATGGAAAGAAATATCCTATTAAAGCAGGAACGATATATGTTCTGGATAAACATGATGAACATATTCTTCGTTGCACCAAGGAGATGAAAATGGCTTGCGTCTTTAACCCTCCTGTGACGGGTAAAGAGGTTCACGATAAAGATGGTGCGTATGCTCTCACTGAGAGTTAATTCAAAGGATTTATCGATATGCTAATTTCTTTTCTTTTTTTCTTAGGTATTTTTACGCTCATTGGTATCCTTTCCGCTAAGCAAAGCAAGGGCACAAAAAAGGATTATTATCTTGCGAGTTCCGATGTAAAACCCTGGCTAGTTGGATTATCTGCTGTAGCAACCAATAACAGTGGCTATATGTTCATAGGTGTCATCGGTTATACCTATGCAACAGGTTTGCCATCGATTTGGTTAATGATTGGCTGGATTCTTGGTGATTTTCTTGCATCGCTTTTTATTCATAAGCGCCTTCGTATTGCTACAGAAAATAGCCATGAGCTGAGTTATGCCGGTGTACTTTCAAACTGGTATGGGCAGGATTTTCGATATCTAAAAATTATTATTGGATTGATTTCAATCGTATTCCTTTGCACTTATGCGTCAGCACAGTTGCTAGCAGGAAGTAAAGCCCTGCATGTTCTTTTTGGTTGGCCATTTTGGATGGGTGCTGTTATGGGAGCAGTTCTGGTCAGTGTTTATTGTTTTGCTGGAGGCATTCGCGCATCTATCTGGACTGACGCAGCGCAATCAATCGTCATGATTGTTGCAATGGCAGTGATGTTATTCAGTAGTGTGCATGAGATGGGTGGATTATCCAGTGTATTAAAACAATTGAATGACATTGAAGGTTATATGAACTGGTTTCCTTCGGAGCTACTGATTCCAGGTTTTTCAGGACTATTTCTTTTTGTTGTGGCTTGGTTGTTTGCCGGCCTCTCTGTGATTGGTCAACCTCATATTATGGTGCGTTTCATGAGTCTTGATGAAAGCAGTAAGATTAGGCAGGCAAAAACTTACTACTATCTTTGGTTTACAGCCTTTTATGCCATGGCTACGGCAGTAGGTTTACTCTCACGATTGTATTTTAATGATGTCAGTAGTTTTGATGCTGAACTTGCTTTGCCAACAATGGCTAAGAGCATGCTTTCACCGATGCTTGCAGGGCTTATATTAGCGGGCATTTTCGCAGCAACCATGTCGACTGCTGACTCACTTGTACTGAGTTGTTCTGCAACATTAAGTAATGATTTTGTCAGTAAGAAAATTTCTCACCCATGGCAATACAAGGTTTCTACCCTGCTTGTTACTGCCTTTTCATTACTCTTGGCGCTAAATAGCTCTGATAGTGTTTTTAATCTTGTGATACTAGCCTGGTCAGGGCTTGCAAGTGCTTTTGCACCGCTATTGATTTTTCTCGCACTCGGCAATAAACCTTCTCAGGCATTTAGTATTTTTGCAGTTTTGGGTGGGTTTATGATGGCTTTATGTTGGCGGCAACTAGGTTTCCATGCTCATGTTTATGAGGGTTTGCCAGGTATTATTTTTGGTTTAAGTATTCTTTATTGTGGAAAACTTTTTGGTGTTAGCACTCAACCCACTGAATGATGTGGTCTTCATAATCTTCTTCAGCCACTGCCGTTTCAGAAACCACTCTTCCCCGAATGCTAATACCCTCTTGCTTCATTTTTTCATCACTCCCATAAATTAATGGATGCCAATCCTTTAGGGCCTTGCCTTCTTTGATTAAACGGTACGCACAGGTGCTTGGCATAAAGTACCAGTCTTCGTCTTTAAGCTGTCTCAAGGAAATACATGCGCTAACAATTTGAGATCTATTTTCGTAATCCTTACAGCGACAGCTTTCCATATCCAACTGCTTGCAAGTCAGGTCAGTATAAAAAACCTCTCCTGTGTCTTCACATTCGAGTTTTTGTAAACAACAACGACCGCAACCATCACAAAGGCTTTCCCATTCTTCATCAGAGAGCTCTTCCAGTGTTTTTGATGTCCAGAATGACATGTCAGGTCAGTTTATCGTTCTGCTGAACAAGAAATTGTTTGTATTCAGGTAGTGGTTCAGGAATCTGAAGATAAAAGCCCTTTTCCTGAATGGCTGAAAGTAAATCTTCAGCTTTTACCTTGGCGAATTTTTTATGTTCATCAACCATCATGTGAGTAACTAATACAGGCGTTCCAATCAGCTGTATCAATCCTTCGGGAAGTTTTGAGAGCCCCTGCTCCTTTTCAAGGTAAACATACATACCTTCTCGTTTGGAGCTTTTGTAAATGGAAATGAACATTTTCATATTAAAAGAACTTATCCAATGAGTCTTTAAAGAGTTGATAACGCCATGGGAGCAGAATTTTACTCAGGTCTGCTTCTGAATAGGATTTATGAAAATAAATGCATTCGAAAAGCGAGGACATCATTCTATTGGATAACAATACCTCAGGACCAATATTAAGATCGATTGAGAGCTTATCCCTATCTTTCTTCAGATGTTTTTTTAACTGTTTTGCAGCCTCTGGTTCATGCCAGGCAACACGTTCCATGGCGCTTTGCTTTTTTATGCTGTCACTTTGCTGTGTAAAGACTTCATCGAGGAAGCTTTCATGTTTCCTGATGAAGCCGTTTGGAACGTCTTCAAGAGCATACAGTTGCTTAGTAACTTTGTGGTCGCTTGCCTTGATTAGCTGAAGAAGGCCTTTATCCTTAATGATAAAACCACGAGGAATGTTTTTCTGCCTGGCTTGTTGGTCGCGCCAGACTATTAAGTCATAAGCAATACTCAGTTGTTTACTATTTAATCTTCCTAAGCCTTTAAACTTGAAAAAATAATCGTCTTCATCTGGATTATCCACAAGGCTGTGTAGTAAGTGCATTTCTTCATGAAACCAGTGCAAACGTTGTTTTTTATCAAGTGCAGCCATGAGTTTATGAAAGACCGCTTCGAGATAAAGCACATCATCAACAGCATAATGTATCTGATTACTGCTCAATGGTCTTTGTAACCAGTCGGAACAGGTTTCATTTTTATCCAGTTTCTTCTCAATGACTTTCTCAACCAGATTCTGGTAGGAAATCTGCGATTCGTAACCAAGTAATGATGCTGCCAGCTGTGTATCTGAAAAGTGATTAAGTCGGTTTGTGCTTAACATTCGGAAAACTTCCAGGTCTTCCCTGCATGCATGCATGATGATGTGTTTCCCGGCTAGCGCTTTGAACAAAGCATCGAGGTCTTGAACTAGCAGCGTATCAATTAAATAAGTTTCTTGAGAAATGTGAAGTTGTAACAGTGCTGGTTTTGGAAAAAACGTGGTTCTTCTTTCAAACTCAGTGTCGAGCGCTATGTATTGATTTTGATTAGTGAGGCTCTGAACAAAGCTATCCAGGTTTTCCTGATTATCAATATAAACGCAATTTTCTAATTCAGAAGACAAAAATCAGGCTACCTATGTTAGATATTTTTTCTACCACTGAAAGCGTGGCTGATGGTGTGGCTGTCAACATATTCCAGTTCCCCACCGATGGGGATGCCGTGTGCGATTCGCGAAGTAAGTACATTAAGTTCTTTTAGTGATTCTGAAATGTAGTAAGAAGTCGCCTCACCCTCGATGGTAGGATTAGTGGCAATGATGACTTCGGTGACAGCATCATCCTGAACCTTTTTTAAAAGTTCGGGTATACCAATTTCTTCTGGTCCAATCCCATCGATAGGTGACAAATGACCCATCAATACAAAATAACTTCCTTTAAAACTGTTTGATTGTTCAATAGCAAGAATATCGCTCGGCGATTCAACTACGCATAGGAGCTGTTTGTCTCGACGAGGGTCCTGACATAGATTACATAATTCGTGTTCGGTAAAGGTTCTGCAGGATTGGCAGTTATGAATATCACTCATCGCCTTGATTAGGGTTTCGCCAAGAAGCTGCCCTGCTTCCCGATTATTTTCAAGTAGATTAAGCACCATGCGCTGAGCAGATTTCCTGCCAACGCCCGGTAAGCAGCAAAAAGCCTGTGTGAGTTGTTCGAGTAAGGAAGCTTGCTTGTTCATTAAAATGGCATCTTGAAATCTTTTGGCAAGTCCATGCCAGAAACCATGCCAGATAGTCTATTCTTGTTGGCTTCTTCAATTTTCCTGACGGTATCATTCACTGCCGCTGCAATTAAATCTTCCAGAAGCGATTTGTCTTCCTTGAGTAAGCTGTCATCTATACTGACCTTCTTTATGTCATAGGTACCATTCATGATAATTTTCACCAGTCCTGCACCCGATTCGCCATGATATTCCGCGTCTTTTAAGGCTTTCTGCGCTTTCTCCATTTCTTCCTGGATTTTTTTTGCCTGATTCATCAGATCGCCAAACATGTTTTCCATGATTACCTCAAACTTTTTCGAAAATGCTAATTCAGTAATTGAGCGCTGCCATCCTGGATATGAGCACCAAATTCATTCATGAGTTCTTTTACCCGGTCATCTTCAAGTATGCTTTGTTCAGCATAACGCGCTTTTTCCAGATTCATTGCGCTAAAAAGTTGTTCCGGCGTTGCCGAAGTTGGTGCTTCAAGAAGAAAGTCCAACTGTAGTGTTGAGCCAAAATAATCATTCACGGCCTTATGAATGTTGTTCCTCGCCTGTTCTGTAGCGAGCATTTCAAATTTCTTATCAAAAACCAGTTTGAAATGACGGCCTTCTATTTTTTCTAGATTGCTGTTTTTGGCAATTATCTGCGCTGGTCCAGATAAGGGAAGCTTCAGGAATATCTGTGTCCACTTGTCGGGGATGCTTTCATAGGAAAAACGCTCAGTGGAAACACTTGTTGTGGTATTGATGGTTTGATTATTTGTTGATGGCTTTTCAGCTTTAGCTCCAGATTTATTATCTTGAGCTGGTGTATTTTTCTGCTGATCCTGATTGCCTTCAGTTTTTGTACCTAGTTCAGCCTTTTTTTTTTGGAGATTTGCCTTGATGTTTTCAATCTGGTTTTTGCCAACATCATTGCCTTTTCCTGAACCTCCAGAAGACGGTGCGATTATTTTTTCAGGGCTAAAAAGCATCATGCGTAGCAGGCACATTTCAAAACCTTCACGCTGATCTGGTGTGATAGCTAAGTCCTGTCGGCCTTTTAAGGCAAACTGATAGTAGAGTTGTAATTCTTCAGCAGTGAATAAGGCGGCAAGTCTTTTAAGGTTTTCATCTTTTTCAATATCGGTAGCTTGCTCTATGACGAGGCGATGAATGAAGCTAATGAGTTCAGCGAGCACTGTTTTATAACTGGGCGAGTCAGAAGAAATCTTTTCAACGCAGTCGAGCAATGTTTTTGCATCTTTGCTTGCAAGTGCTTCCAGCAATTGAGAAACGTAAACCCTGTCAACCATGCCAAGCATGCTTCTGACTTCTTCGGTTTTCAGTTTTTCGTTGCCATGAGCTATTGCTTGATCCGTAATACTTAAGGCATCTCTCATACTGCCATCTGCAGCTTTTGCAATAAGATTCAGGGCATCGTCTTCATAACTAATCATTTCTTTTTCAAGCAGGTTCTTTAAATGATCTGCAATCTGTTTTGCCGACATGGCTTTCAGATTGAATTGAAGGCAACGAGACAGAATGGTAACAGGCAGCTTTTGTGGATCAGTTGTTGCTAGAATGAATTTCACATGTTCGGGCGGCTCTTCAAGTGTTTTCAATAAGGCATTAAAAGCGCTGGAAGATAACATGTGAACTTCGTCAATCAGGTAAACCTTGTAAGTACCCTGGGTAGGTGAATATTGTGTGTTGTCGAGCAATTCACGGATAGAATCCACACCAGTATGGGAAGCAGCGTCTATTTCCATCAAATCGAGAAAGCGTCCCTCATCCACTGCCTTGCAAATGGAGCAACTTCCACAAGGTTCGGCGCTAACACCCTGCTCGCAGTTCAGGCATTTCGCAAAAATTCGTGCAATCGTGGTTTTACCTACACCTCTGGTGCCGGTAAAAAGATAAGCGTGATGCAGGCGATTCTGGTTCAAGGCATTCTCAAGTGCCTTGAGTACATGTTGTTGCCCGACCATCTCGCTAAATCGTTTGGGGCGCCATTTTCTTGCAAGAACTTGATAAGACATGAAGGATTTTGTGCTGGAAGTTAAGGCATAAAACGAGTGGCGACTTCACCAGCTACACCCCGGCACACAAATCCACTATTACCGTTGCTCCCTTCCGGGCCTGGCGGGGTTCACAGCTTATTGTTGCGAGGGAACCGGCAAAGTCACCATAAACTTTGCGAGAAGAATTCTAGCAGTTAGGCACTCATGGCGAAATAGCGAGACTGAGATTTAGCGTACTCAATCATGTGCATCGGGATTCTTCGAATTACTTTTTATTGGCGGTTTGGATGGATGGGATTCGTTTACGTTGCAGTATACACACTTTCCAGTGTGTGCTTGCATCCCCGGAGGGGACTCCTTCGTATAAAGAGCTAAAGGAGCACTTCATAATTTGGCGGTGAGGGGCGAAGCAGGTTTTAGCGAAAGCACTGCTTTCGCCCTGCGTAGCGGACCAAATCTATGATTTGGTACTGGACGGTCACCGAGTGAGCCGTCACGAAGTGGCGGTGAGGGAGGGATTCGAACCCTCGATACGTTGCCGTATACACACTTTCCAGGCGTGCTCCTTCGACCGCTCGGACACCTCACCAAATTCTTTTCCCTCGACTCGATCCATCCATGCTTTTAATCGAGTTCGCACGCCTTTCGTGCTCCTGCGGCCCAGCCAGCGATTACAAATCGCTGTCGTTCCGCCTCACGCGAAGCAGTGCTTCGCATACGGTGAAGCTCCACCCACTCGGACACCTCACCAAATACCCCAAAGCTCAAGCTGAGCGCGGCGCGTAGCCTAAACCACTTGTTTATGGAGTGCAATATGCGCTTGAAAATCAAAGGATTTAAAAATCAAGGGTTTACAGAGGATAATTAGAGTAATATCTTATGTAGTTCATCCGCTTGTCCTAGTTCAATGACCTTTTACGAGGTAGTCGTTGAAAGCAAGTGAACTTGGAGTAGGATTTTGTTATCCCCTTTTAGAGCATGGATGTAACTACGTAGCCAAAATATAACAACCACGCGGTTAATTTGATGCAAATTACCAAGCTACACGAATGGAAGATGAGTCCTGCGCAGGCTAAATCTGTGCAGAAGAATCTTCGCGCGTGGATTATTCTTGAAGACCAATTCCCTCAAATCCACACCATAGCCCGTGTCAAAACCACAGCAATCAAAGGAGAGCCTTTGATGAAAGCGGTGGTCTCTTTAATCGCCTACCCTGAGCTTAAAGTGATTGAAAAAGTTAGCTCCAGTCTTGAGCCGGCTTTTACAGGTGGAACACCAGACCTGCATTCTTTTAGAACCATTGAAGTGGTTATTGATGCCCTAACGAAATTAAATAAAACACCAGGCTTAATTATTTGTGATGGGCGAGGCATTATTGATGAGGAATCTTTTGGTTTGGCAAGTCATATTGGTTTGCTTACTCGCATTCCCACGATTGGTGTCAGAAAACCCCCTAAGGAACTTAAGTTTGTAGGCGCTCTTGAAAATCATCGTGGTGCATGGATGCCAATGGTTTCAAATAATGGCCAACTAGTGACTGGAAGTATTATCAGGGTTGCACCTGATGCTCCACCTATTGAAGCTTCTCCTGGACATGCCATTAGTGCAAGCAGTGCCGTAAAATTTGTTTTGGACTGTTTCCCACGTGAGATTAATAACAACCCTCAGGAATCCATTGCGATTGATATTAATCAGGCAAAGAAAAAAGCTACCTTGTAGTCGTCGTTTTTTACTGCCTGCTCAAACGCAACTCTGGAAAGTCATTTTCGAAATTAGATCGAAAAGGATTGATGTCTATCCCCCCTCTTCTTGTGAATGCAGCATAAACGCTAAGCTTTGTTGGCATGCAAAATTCACTGATATCTGAATAGATTCTTTCGACACAATCTTCATGGAAACCTGCATGCTTTCGAAAGGAAAGAAGGTATCGCAAGAGTGATTCTTCTGAAATTTTTGTTCCCTGATATCTAATAAAGATACTTGCCCAATCGGGCTGTGAAGTGACTGGGCAAACAGACCTGAATAGATGGGTATAAACTTCTGATGTGTTATCTGTTATTTCGTCTGGTTTTATCTTAAGTAATTCAGGGTTTAATTTATCGAAACCTACAGCTTCCGTAAGTTTAAGTTTATCAAGGCACCTTGCATTCTTTAAAGTATTACTCACTTGAAGTTTTTCATCATCCAATTCAATAAGGTCGAGTGCTATATCGCCTTCTATACAGGCATGAATATCTTTGGATAGAATCTGAAGCACAGAATCTTTATTCTTGAACACTTTAAAACAGAAACTATTCAGATAGAGTTTAAGTGACTTTGATTCCACAATGTTTTCTGAATCACTAGATACTTTTAATCTCAATACATGTGCCTGGGGTTTACCTTGCTCATCGACCCATGAGAATTCATAGGCATTCCATAGGTCATAACCGGTAAAATCTGTGTGTGATAAAAAAGCCCTACTCTTATTGCGTGCAATAGGAAAAAGAGTATCTGGTGAATATTTCTGGTCGTATGCTTGTTTTTTTCCTAGCGGGATATCTTTCATGATGAATTTACTGCCTGATACCAACGCCTTTGTTTAACAACACAAGCGCAAAAATAAAAAATCCGCCTACGAAAAAAGCAATCATTAATAAGGCAAGGGTAATGTTGACATCCGATGTTCCAAGAATGCCATAGCGAAAGGCGTTCACCATATAAAGCACAGGGTTTGCCATTGAGACATGTTGCCAGAATTCCGGTAGTAACTGGATTGAATAGAAAACTCCGCCAAGATAGGTTAAGGGTGTAAGAATAAATGTCGGCACAATGGAGATATCATCAAATTTGTTGGCAAAAATCGCATTAATAAAGCCTGCGAGTGAAAACAAGGCTGATGTCATAAACACTACTATCAAGGTAATAAAAAAATGTTCGATGCTTAGATGTGTAAAAAAGAGTGAAAGCAAAGTAACAATAGAGCCGCAGAGTATCCCTCGAATCATGCCGCCGAACACAAAGCCAAGAAGCATTACATAATTAGGAACCGGCGCTACAAGTATTTCTTCTATGCTTCGATGGAATTTTGTTGCGAAAAAGGATGAAACCACATTGCCATAGGAATTGGTAATAACTGACATCATGATTAAGCCAGGCACTATGAACTGCATGTAATCAAAACCGCCCATTTGACCCACACGAGAACCAATCAAGTTTCCAAAAATAATGAAATAAAGCACCATAGTAATTGCAGGTGGTAACAGGGTTTGTGGCCATATTCGAAGAAAGCGTCTTACCTCTTTAATGAAGATTGTCTGGAAAGCGATGTAATAATGTTTATTCATGCCCCTATTCCCTTTCATTTACCAAGGATAAAAACAGTTCTTCAAGGCGATTACTTTTATTTCTCATGCTTTTCACTCGAATGTTCATGTTGTCGAGTCTGGAAAATAACTGATTAATGTTCTGACCTTCGGTAATGGAGGCTTCAAAGCTTTCTTTATCAATCATTTTTGAATGGAACTCTGGCAGTGAGAAATTCTCTGGCAATGCTTCGGTAGTATCAAAAATAAAAATCTCTGTTTTCAGCTTTGCAATCAACGAACGCATGGAAGTGTTCTCGATGATCTCACCTTCATCGATAATCGCAATTCTCTTGCAAAGGCTTTCCGCCTCTTCAAGGTAATGTGTAGTGAGAATGATGGTTGTTCCTTGCTGATTTAATTTAGTCAAGAAGTCCCACATGCTTCTTCTTAATTCAATATCTACTCCTGCTGTAGGCTCATCAAGAATAAGCAAAGGAGGTTCATTCATCAGTGCACGAGCGATCATCAATCGTCTTTTCATACCGCCAGATAACATCCGTGCTGCTTCATTCCGTTTTTCCCATAAACCCAATGCTTTCAGGTATTTTTCTGCACGAGGTTTAGCATCTTTGTATGGAACGCCATAATACCCAGCTTGTGTAATGAGAATATGCTCAACTTTTTCAAACTGATTGAAGTTGAACTCCTGAGGTACAAGGCCAACAAGTCCCTTTGCAATAGAGCGTTGTGAATCAAGGTCATGATCAAAAATCTTGATAGTCCCGGATGTCTTGTTAACAAGGGAGCTGATAATCCCGATGCAAGTGGATTTACCTGCGCCATTGGGCCCGAGCAAGGCAAAGAAATCGCCTTGTTTTACTTCAAGGTTTATTCCTTTAAGGGCTTCAACACCCGTTGAATACTGTTTCTTTAGTTCCTTAATCTCTAGCGCTAATGTCATGGGGTTTTTACTTCAAAGGTTTTCAAAATTAATTAAGGAAATCATCTAGTTTTCGCGTAAAGAGTTCTGCTCGCCAGATGCCGTGAACATGTTCATCATCAAACCATAAATACACACCTTCCATCATGCGCGGCCAGTCAGATTCCTCAAGGGTCTGTTTTCCTAACAGGCTATAAACAAAGGCCGCTAGAATCGTGTCATGACTGACGTGAATATTCAGATGCCGGGTATTCTGATTGTGTGTTGATTGGAAAGCCTGCAAGAGCACGGCAATACTTTCTTTTGTTGAAATGTGTTCATCAAAAGAACCTGTGAGCATGGATTCCAGAAATTGAATGGGTCCGTGTTCGATAAATACCCTACCCACCTGCTCCATGGTTGAACGATCCTTGATAAAACAGCCGGGTTCAGCAAGATGAGGGAGAATGTCTATATTTTTTTGCGCTTCAGTTTGGTGTTTACCGAGAAACATGCGCTCGGCAGTTTCTACACAGCGTCCTACAGGGCTTGAAAAAAGCTGGAAGCTTTCGAAAGGCTGCAATGAGCCCCAGAAGCTTGCAAGATGACGTCCCTCCTGAGTAAGGGGTAGCTTGTAATGACCATTATAATTATCAGGTTCTTCGCGAATTGAATGTCGCGTCAGTAGTGTTATCGCCTCATTCTCGGGTAATAACTCAAGACTTGCCCTGAAATCATCGGGCAATAATGCTAATACAGCTTCATTCATGGATGTGAATCTGGTTTGTAAATAAAGATAGGACTGGATAATGTCCTAGGATAAAAAAAAAGCCGCGCTATCGCTAGCTACGGCTTCTTAAAGTGGCGTCCCCTAGGGGTTTCGAACCCCTGTTGCCGGGATGAAAACCCGGTGTCCTAGGCCTCTAGACGAAGGGGACTAAAACAGTGTGTTGGGCAATGCCCAAGACGGCGCGAATTTTAGGAAGCTTTACTGATGAGGTCAAGGACTCGACAGGAAATTTCTTTAAATTCCTAAACTTAGCGGTGAATAAAAGGCTTAGCGCAGGAATGAAAGTCTGATGTTCAATCAAGTTCAATTGAGTAAGGCACTAATCTCTTTGGTAATGTCTTCTGGCTTGGTGGCGGTTGCAAAGCGTTTAACAACCCTACCATTTTTATCTACAAGGAATTTGGTGAAATTCCACTTAACTGCAGAGCTACCCAGTACGCCTTTTGCCTCTTTGCGTAGATATCGGTAGAGAGGGTCTGCTTCTGGGCCATTAACATCAATTTTGCTAAACATTGGGAAGCTAACATCGTACTTTAAGCTACAGAAATTCTTGATTTCTTCCTCGTCACCGGGTTCTTGTGCCATGAACTGATTGCAAGGAAAGCCTAACACTTCAAAACCGTTGTCTTTGAATTGGCGATAAAGTGCTTCGAGCCCTTTGTATTGGGGAGTAAAACCACAATTACTTGCTGTGTTTACAATGAGCAAGACCTTGCCCTTGTAGTCGCTCATCGGCTTCAACTCGCCTTTGATGTCCTTGCAGGAAAAATCGTAAATAGATTGACTCATGTGTTTTATTCTCCCTTTTCTTTCTAATTCTTGGGTTCAATTTATTGGGATTGAAGAACGACTTTGGCACTGACTAAGCCGGGTGAAGAATCAGCTTCAATACTGACTGAGCTAGCGACAATACCATTACTTAATTGAAGATCATTTAACCAACTCATTAAGCCGTTGAAAGGTACTTTTTCTAGCCAAACCCTTAATTTGGTATCGCCTTCTGGTTGTACACGATTCAGAGTTAACTGAAAACTGGCAGCTGCTTTATTTACAGTATTCATCATCGATTGCGAATTCTGCAAAGGCTCCTTGTTAGACTTGCCAATAAGTTGTGGTGCAACACCTTGCATCCAGGCAAGTTCTTCCTGTCGTGATTCATAAAGGTTTTTTGCCTGCTCCCTTCCCTTGATGAGAGGCATTACCAGCAGTAAGAAAAACAATGCGAAAATAAGCGTCATGCCAAGAATGGAAACAGCCAGCTGCTCTCGCTGATTCATTTCTTCCCAGCGATCAAGCAAGCTGTTAATCAAAGGTCTTACTTGAGGCTCAAGTTTTTCAATAATGCTGCTTTTAATTTCTGCTATTTGCATGTTAAGTCCAACGATTAATTCGCAAACGAAAAGTTCAAACGTCCTTTCACGCCATTGGTTTCTGTGCTAGTTGATGCGATTTCCAGAAGAAAACCCTTTGTACCCAATAATGTTTTAAGCTCATTTAGCGTATCGAAACTATTCGCATCAATATCTATTCTTAATTGTGAATTATTTTGTTCATATTGAAAGCGTGTTGCGGTGAGACTGTCAGGGCTTTTTTTGTTGATGACAGACATGCCTTCAGAAAATCCTACCATTAAGGCAAGGAACTGATTGCCTGACTCTGCAGGTCCACCAATCAAAGCAGAAACACGCTTGCGCATTGAGGAATAGTTTTTTGTCTCCGGAAAAATCTGCTTGAATAACTGTTTGGTTTGTTGGTTCGCAAGTTCAGCGCCCTTTTCATAACGTCCGATATCAAGAAAGAGTGACAAGAGACTGATAAGTACCAAAGCAAGAAGCAAATAGGCCGTGGGCTGCCAGTTTGCATTAATCTGAAAACCACCTTCCTTAAGTTGTTTGACCTTGAATTCACCCTGAAGGAAATTGATCAGACGCTTGTCCTGACCTCGTTTTGTAATCTCCTGAGCCTGGGTTTTGTAAAAATCCTCAAGGGGTTTGTGCTTGATTTCAGCCTGATAGGGAAAATCATGAGTTTTTGAGAAGTTTTCAACCTGCTTGAGCAACTCATTTGAAATGGATGCTGAGTCAATAGTTTCAGATTCATAGAGGTAAACAGGCAATGTCTTGTTCAGGTATTCATTTGAATCAAGTTCGTCACTGGTGATGACCTCATCACTGTCATCTATACGATCCTGCTGTGCTGTTTGCTGTTTGTCTTCTTCTGTGATGAGTTTGGAAAGGTAAATCGGTAGCAGTTCAAGATTAAAACTGAAACGTTCTCCCTCACTGGAAATCAACAATACTTTATCATCAAAGACATGCAGTGAAGCTTCAGGTTCAAAATGCAGGTTTGTAAAACTAATAATGCGTTCGCAGTTAAGTTGAGTCGATTCAAAGAACGCTTGATACTTACATAAAAGATCCCGATCAATAACATTGCAAGGCAAAGTGTTTCCTTTTAATTCGCCAGAAGCGATAAAACACAGGTCGGGATCGACAGCGATATGATCTTCTACAAGATAAGGGAGTGCTTTCTGAATCTGACGCGAAGCTTTCGTTGGTACCTTCAGCAAACAATTCAGGCTTTGTTCGCTTGGAATGATGAAATAGGTTTTAAGGTTTCTATTATTGATATCTGAGGCAAGCTCATCGATAAGTGACTGAAAACTGCGTTCACCAAGAAGAGCGAAACTTTCCTGTTCAACAGACTCTGATAAAAGCGCCAAAACAGTCGTGTCTAGCCTTAAAGGTAAGTCAAGGTTTAAGACAGGATTATTTAAAAATATTACCAGCTTTTTCAAAATAGTCTTCTCACTTGTTTGTTAACGCCCAAATGCTCTTTTTAAGACGCGAACATTACCATTTTCATCGCGATATAGTGTACTTCGCAATACAAAGTTTGTCTCACCTATCCTCGCCGTCACCGTGCTCAGGAAGAAATTACTGTTGACTGAAAGATAAGGAAGATAGCGGTTCTTATCATCCTGCTTCTTGATGTTTTGAAGATTCAGAAAAATGTCCTCTACGTTTCGATAAGGGCTATTCTGGCGATATTGCACGATGGCGCTTGCCTGCTCTGCTGTGAATAAAGCTTCGAGCACTTCTGCAGGTGCCGTGTTGACATTGATTTTGCTTGGGAATGGTAAGGCGCTCAGGTAGTTCTGCACGCCACCCCATTGTTTCTCTGCCGCAGGAATGAGGGTAATCTTGGGATTGCCGAATTGGTCATAAAGCTGCTCTTCCTCAGCTTCGTCATCTGCATTTTCACCTTCAGTGCTTGCTATTTGTGAAAAACGTTTGGGCATGAGTAAGTTATAAAGTTCGTAATCATTTTCGGAAAAACCTGTAACAGCTTTTAATTCACTGACATCGGTAATGTCCTGACTTGCTGTTCGATAAGGCGTTTTGCGACTTGAATAAAATGAGTCTTCTGACCCCGATGGCAACTGTGCCTCATCATCCGTATCAATCCAGTCTTCCACAGCCCTTGCCAAATCGGCGGGAGGAATTTCAGACTGAAATGTCTGTCCATAGTCATCCTGATAATCCAGTTCAAGGTCAAGACTGTCTGAAGGTAACTGAACGCCTTTTTTGATAACGGCATTAATCAGATTTTCAAACTGGTCAACGCCTTTTATCGAACCCTGTTTGTTATTGTATTGCACATTATTGACATTAAATCTTGCTTGCAAATCCTCAATCACAATGCTCATTTCGCCGATATCCTGTAAGGGGTCGGATTTGATTAGGTTGTTATTAAGCAGATTCCCTGAGCCATTTTGATTACCGTCAATTGCACTTGCGTCGAGTTCATAGGGTTCATTCTGAACCGACCAGGGTTCTGTTAGATAATCTGCATTTAGCCCCTTACGTTTGTCATTAATATAATCAGAAAGCAATTTCTGGATAGCGAAGGTCTCGCCACCTTTTGCGAACAGATAAGCCTCGTCAATGGCAATCATATTGGATGTACGCCTGATTTCACGGTGACTCTGGTAGCTTAGCTCGCCAGAAACGATGGCAGCGAAAGCAAAGATGGTTAGCACCAATAAGAGCACCATGCCTTTCTGTTTTTCTTTTACTGATTTTAAGCGGGTATATTCGAATCTCATTATTACCCGCCTCTTAATGTTATATCTTCAACATCTTTATTATTCACCAGCACAAAAATCCACTTCAAATCTGGGAAGCTTTTTGTTTGTAGGCTGATTTCGATGGCGCCGGGAAGTTTGTCTTTATCACTCAGATTTTTTTTCCAGTCATTGATCCATTGTTTATCTTTCATGTCATAAAAACGAAAAGATAGTTTTTCTACATCCTCGAGAATAATATTTTTTCTAGATTCGCTGTCAAATGAGCGATCAAGTACATGCCAATATTCTCGATAGAGTTTGTGATCATCAATAAAATAGTGAACACGTTGCATATCTGAGCGTGGCCGTTTGACAGGATTAAGCCAACCGGTACGTGTGAATTCCAAAGATTCAGCACCATCATATTTTAAAGGTAAAAGTTGTTCAGTAGATTCTGAACGAATAGAGCGATTAACAATCTGTTCAATATCCTGTTGCAGAAAATAATGTGCTTTCTGCATAATTTTTAGTTGTTCCCGTTTATTCTGGACACGCTCATCGGTTGTGATGACACTGTCAAGTAAGGTATAGGAACCGAAATAAATGATGACCGAAATTGCCATGGCAACAAGCACTTCCAGTAAGGTAAACCCTGGTGCTGTGTTATAAATGTGTGCATTGCCTCGAAGCCCTTTCATTGAGATAGACCTAATAAGGAGCTTGGTTTGTTTTCGCCGACAAAGCCATTGATCTGTGCCAGTTGCCGCCCAGCATCATCCGATACTGCTATCACAACGCGCCTAACAGTTTGTACGGGAGTGGCGGTAATTTTGGTCGTTATATGCCATTCAATATCCAGCATTTTTTCTATGGCAATTTTTTCACCAGGAAAGGCTAAGCTGCTTTCAAGCGTTAACTGATTATAGTGATTCATAGCCACCCAGTGGGCGATAGTTTTTCTTTCAATGTGATCTGCGGTTAAAACAGTTTGTTGATTGATGGAATAAAGACCTGCTGCTGAAATGGCAAACACGGCAAGGGCAGCCATAACTTCAATGAGGGTAAAACCTTTCTGGAATTTTTTGTTTGCCTGTCTGTTTAGCATGGCAGCTCTCCATCAGGCATGATGATGCAGAAAATATTTCCCAGTTCATCTGCACCTACATGGTAATAGAAAGTTTCTACTGATTCAGAACGGAATTCAAAAGTAAAAGGCGTGACTTCCCCACTCGAAAAAATGTAGATATCGGGTTCTATGATTTCTTCTTCGTCTACATCAATTTCCTGGTAGTTCTTGAGGGGGTCGATGGATCGGATTTTTTGCGTGAGCTCATCTTCTTCAGGGTTAAGGAATAATGCGACATCTTCCATTTCCAAAGTCACTTGAGCAAATGGAGGGAAGTCATAATTTTTGAAGGTATCACCTTTATTGTTATTTCCAGAACTTTCTTTTCCCGAGGAGGAAAGAGGCCCCCAACTTTGTGAACTCTCATCAAACCCGAGAAGCTCAATGTGATCTTCCTTAACGGCTATCCCGATGTCCCTCTGTTGAAAAATGGATTCGTCAACGAGTAATTGCAATAATTGTTTGAACTCTATTACCTGCTTGTGTAAATCACGGCCTTCATCATTTGTGTTCAGTGAAATAACAATCATCCCCATTGAGATGGCGATAATGGACATCACTACCAGAATTTCCAGTAGGGTAAATCCTTTCTGTTTGCTGGGCGTATGTTGCATTTCCAGAGTTCATGTTTTGCTAGATGTCAGCATAATTAATGTCTGCTCCGTAGCCTTCTCCACCTTCTATGCCATCAGCGCCGAGTGAAAAGAGATCATAAGGACCTGAAGAGCCCGGACTAACATATTGATAAGGATTACCCCAAGGGTCTTCCTTAAGCTTTTTGATGTAACCATTTTCAGACCAGTTACTCGCGCTGGCTGGGCGATTCACCAAAGCATCAAGTCCTTCATCTGTGCTTGGATAAGTACGATTATCCAACTTGTAGAGATCGAGTGCTTGCGAGATGGCGTTAATGTCCTGCTGCGCTGCAGAAACTCTTGCCTTATCATCATTGCCCATGAAGACAGGTACCATCACGCCCATCATGATGCCAATGATGGCAATCACCACCATCACTTCCAGCATAGAGAAACCCAATTGTTTTTTCATAATTTACTCCTTAGAAAATAATTCATTAACCTATCATTTGATTCAAGTTGATCATTGGCAGCATGATTGCCAATACAATTCCTAAAACTAATCCCGCCATAATAATTGTCATAGCTGGTGCAAACAGTGCGAGTGTGTTTGACACCAGTGTAGATAATTCCCGCTGTTGATTTCTGGCGGCACGCACGAGCATATCATCAAGTTCACCGCTGGCTTCACCGCTAGCAATCATCTGAACCAGCATGGGCGGGAAATATTCGCTTTTACTTAATGCACGATGTAGGGAGCCACCTTCACTCACCATGACAGCGGCATTTTCTACAGCAATCTTGATGGGAATATTGATGATAACCTGACCAGCAATTTTCAAAGCTTCCACTAAAGGCACACTGCTTCTCGTTAGAATCGCAAGTGTGCTGGTAAAACGTTCGATTTCATTACTTAGAATAAACAGTGATAACAAAGGTGTTTTCAGATAAACCCCATGAATGATTTTTCTGAAACTGTCACTTCTTCGCATCTGGTAGTTAAAAAGTGCGAAGACGAAAACCAGAAGAATGACGACATAAATAAGATAGTTCTGACTGAAATCTGCAACAGCAAGCAAGATGCGTGTTGGTAATGGTAGTTGGGCACCCTCACCTTCAAAAATACCGACAATTTTTGGTACCACTTTATTTAACAAGCCCCACACAATTAAAAATGAAAAGGAAAGTAATATTGCTGGTTGAATAAGTGCTTTCTGCACTTCACCTTGTGTTTCATCTTTGTCTTCGGTGTATTCGGCAAGACGTTCCAGCACCGCTTCAAGATGACCAGAATGCTCTCCTGCTGCGACAGTCGCCCTGAACATTTCGGAAAATGATCCCGGAAATTCTGCAAAGGCTACAGCAAGAGAATGACCTTCAACCACTTTTGATCGCACGGCTAGCATCATGGATGTAATGCGTGGGTTGCGACTTTGCATGGAAACAGAACGTAAGGCTTCTTCAACAGCAAGACCGGATTGAATGAGTGTGGAAAGTTGACGAGTAATTAATGCGAGATCCTTTGCCTTGATAGGTCGGGGACCAAAATTAAAAAAGCTGATGTTCTGTGCAGCTTTTTTTTCTTTTTGTTGTGCTAATTCAACTTCAAGGGGTATCCAGGACTTCTCCTTAAGCATCTGGCGAATCTGGCGAGGACTATCACCTTCAAGAACGCCTTTCTTTTTACGACCATTTTCATCAAGCGCTTGATATTCAAAAGCTGCCACGATGTTTAAGCCTCTTCTCTGGTTTTACGCAATACTTCTTCAACGGTGGTTATGCCATCAAGTACTTTTCGGGTGCCATCATCGCGAATACCGGGTCCTTTTGTTCGCGCGTATTTTTCAATATCCATTTCACTGGCATTGTTATGAATGAGTGTGCGCATATGTTCATCAAGCACAACCAGTTCATAAATACCTGTTCTGCCTTTGTAACCTGTGAAGTTACATTGTTCGCAACCTTTGGCGTTGTAAATCGTTACGTCTTCTTTGCTTTCGATGCCTAAAAGCTCCTTGGTGGGCTCGTCAGCTTGATAGGGTTCTTTGCACTCATGGCAAAGAACGCGTACCAGACGTTGGGCCAATACACCCAAAAGACTTGATGAAATCAGGAAGGGTTCAATACCCATATCGTGAAGACGTGTTAGTGTGCCAACAGCGCTGTTGGTGTGAATGGTGGAAAGCACGAGGTGACCCGTTAAACTTGCCTGCACGGAAATATCAGCGGTTTCCAGATCCCGAATCTCACCCACCATCACGACATCAGGGTCCTGACGCAGAATGGCTCGCAAACCTTTGGCGAAGGTCATATCCACCTTGTTGTTCACCTGAGTCTGTCCTATGCCGTCAATCTGATATTCCACGGGATCTTCTACCGTAAGAATATTTCTTGAATTGTCGTTGAGTTCGGTGAGTGCGGCATAAAGCGTGGTGGTTTTACCTGAACCTGTTGGCCCGGTGACTAGAATGATGCCATGAGGTTTAAAAATGATGTCTTTCAACAAGCGGTAATCACGCTGTGACATACCAAGACTGGTTAAATCGAGTGTGCTTGCCTGTTTATCCAGAATCCTGAGTACCACACGCTCACCATTGCTTGAAGGCATGGTGCTCACCCGTACATCCACTTCTTTTCCGGCAACCCTTAATGAAATTCGACCGTCCTGAGGAATACGTTTTTCAGCAATATCCAGCCTTGCCATCACCTTGATACGGGAAACCAGTAAGGGAGCCAGCTGGCGTTTCGGTTCAACGATGGTTCTTAGTACGCCATCAACCCGTAAACGCACAACCAGACGTTTTTCAAAGGTTTCTATGTGAATATCGGAAGCATTTTCCTTGATAGCTTCGGTTAGTAAGGCATTAATCAGTCGAATAATAGGTGCATCGTCTTCCTGCTCCATCAGGTCTTCTGTTTCAGGAACAGAATCTGCAAGACTGGCAAGATCCATATCATCACCAAGCCCTTCCACCATTTGCATCGCCTGGCTGGAATCATTCTGGTAAGCCTTACTGAGTGCCTGATTGAAGTTGCCATCATCAAGTATCTCTACCTTGATGGATTTGCCCAGAAAACGACGGGCCTCACTGAGTGCTTCGGGGCTGACATTGCTTCGGCAAAGAAGCTGAACGAAATCATCGTGTTCCTGATTGATGACCAGCCCAAAACGCTTGGCGAACACGAAGGGAAACCGGCGAGCAGCCTGGGCCTGATTGGTCTTATTAGACTCTTTAAGGGCTTTGTTAGGCGCGTTTGCTGGAGCTTCGGCTGTAGTGATATCAGTATTTTCCATAAGTATAGGCTATTAAATGAGTGGTCAATAAGAAAGCTTAAAACGCGGCTTTCACAGTATTTTCAAATTTAGCAAGGCAGCTTTTGAGTGGGTTGTGGAATCTTCTGGTGCTGGGCTTAAAGTGAATGCTAAAACCAATCGAGTTTTTCCCTTAGCTTAACAACATCACCCACAATAATAAGTGTTGGTGCCTTGAGTTTTTCCTCAAGCGCTTTTGCAGGCAGGTTTTCAATGGTTCCTTCTACCACTTTCTGGTTTTTTGTGGTTCCCTGCTGAATGATAGCTGCAGCTGTATTGCGATTAAGGCCTGCCTTGATGAGTTGCTTGGAAATGGTTTCAATTTCTGAAAGCCCCATGTAAAAAACCAGTGTCTGGTCACCTGCCGCAAGCGTTGCCCAGTTGAGCTCCTGTTCTGGATTCTTTTTTCGGTGTCCTGTGACAAAAATAACTGATTGTGAATAATCACGATGTGTTAAGGGGATTCCCGCATAAGAAGAGCAACCTGATGCAGCAGTAATACCGGGCACAACCTGAAAATCCACACCAGCATCCCGTAGGCTTTCCAGTTCTTCACCGCCTCGTCCAAAAATGAAGGGATCACCACCTTTGAGTCTGCAAACACGTTTGCCCTCTTTTGCTAAACGAACCAGTAATTCATTAATGCCTTCTTGCGGCAAGGTATGTACCTTACTGCTTTTGCCAACATAAATGCGTTCTGCATCCTTGCGTGCGAGCTCAACAATTTCCTGGCTTACAAGCCTGTCATAAAGTACCACGTCTGCTTGCTGCAAAAGCCTTAATGCCTTGAAGGAAAGTAAATCTGGATCACCAGGCCCGGCACCTACTAGATACACTTCACCTTGGTAGATACTTTTTAAACCATCTTTTTCAATATCACTAAGTAATGTTTCCAGACGTTTCTTTACGATACTTTCGCGATTGCTGAGTAAATGTTCGCTTATTGAACTGTTCAATAGCGTTTCCCAAAATGCTTTACGTTGTGCAACATCTGGCAAGAGTTTTTTAACTTTCGGGCGATACTCATCAACGATTCTGGCAAGATCGCCATACACATGTGGGATCATGGACTCAATTCTTGCCCTTAGTAAACGTGAAAGCACAGGCGCTTTACCGCTACTGGAAATAGCAATGGAAATGGGAGAACGGTCTACAATAGATGGGAAAATAACAGTACTAAGTGCAGGTTGATCAACAACATTGACGGGAATATTTTTCTTTTTCGCTAAAGATGAGAGTTGTTCATTAGCTTGCAGGTTATTACTCGCGCAAACAACAAGTACGACATTGGCGAGATCGGCTTCTTCAAGTAATCGTTGATGAAATCGTATGCTACCTGAATCAAAAAATTCCTTAAGCTCACTTTGAAAAGCTTCATCCATATCTGGTGCAACAATGTTTAAATTTGCCTGTGCATTAAGCAAGGTGCGCGCTTTTCTTAATGCAACCTTGCCTGCGCCAAGCAGAAGCACATTCTGTTGCTGTACATTAAAAGAAAGCGGTAAGTAATCCATTGTCGTTTTGGAAATTATTTTTTAAGGATGAGCGTCTTGCCGCCCATATAACTTTGCAAGACCTCAGGAATACGAATGCTGCCATCGGCATTCTGATAATTTTCCATCACAGCGACTAAAGTTCTGCCAACTGCTAAACCAGAACCATTCAAGGTATGAACAAGCTCTGGTTTCTTTTCATCAGGTTTGCGCCAACGAATCATGCTTCTTCGTGCCTGAAAAGCTTCAAAGTTACTGCATGATGAAATTTCACGGTAGGTATTCTGTGCAGGTAACCATACTTCAATGTCGTAGGTTTTTGCAGAAGAGAAACTCAGGTCGCCACCGCAAAGATTTACCACTCGAAAAGGAAGTTTAAGTGCCTTAAGAATACTTTCGGCACTTTCGAGTAAGCTTTCCAGTTCGTCATAGGAGGTTTCTGCGGCAACTAGTTTTACCAGTTCTACTTTTTCAAACTGATGCTGACGAATCATGCCGCGTGTATCCCTGCCATAACTACCCGCCTCGCTTCTAAAACAAGGGCTATAGCAAACAAACTTTTTTGGTAGTTCATTAGCGTCAAGGATTTCATCACGATAGATGTTTGTTACAGGTACTTCAGAGGTTGGAATTAGATAAAAGTCACGCTCACCGGGTAATTTGAAAAGGTCGGCTTCAAACTTTGGCAGGTTTCCTGTTCCAAACAGACTTTCTGCATTTACCAAAAAAGGGACATTAACTTCTTCATAACCGGTATCGATGTGTGTTTGAAGCATGAACTGCGCCAGTGCACGATGCAGTGCCGCAATTTCCGAACGCATCACAACAAAACGTGAACCAGAAATTTTAGAAGCACGCTCAAAATCCATCTGCCCTGATGCCGCACCAAGATCAACATGATCTTTTACTTCAAAATCAAAAAAAGGAATATCTCCCCAGCGTCGTATTTCCTGATTATCCTCTTCTGACTTTCCTTCAGGAACTGAGTCATGTGGAAGGTTGGGAATGCCCGCAAGATAGTCATTTAGTTTTTCACTTACCACTTCCAGTTTTTCACTGGCTTCTTTTAACTGGTCTCCCAGTTGTGCAACGCTATCAAGAACGGATTGTGCATCCTGACCTTGAGATTTTAAACGGCCGATTTCTTTTGATTTACTGTTACGTTCACTTTGTAGTTGCTCAGCATTGACCTGCAAGGTCTTGCGTTGTGCTTCAAGATCATTAATTAAAGCAACATCAAGGGTAAAACCTTTTTTCTGCAACAGAGCAGCAAGGCCTTCAAGATCGCTACGAACGAGTTTTGGATCAAGCATGGATTAAACCTTATTTAAAAAATGTTATTCAAAAAAGAAACGGGAAAGGAAATAGGCTGCATAAAGACCCGACAGAGAGAGCAAGACATTGGCGATAAAATAACTGCTAACAAATACCCACTGCCCTTTCTGAATAAGCTCTAGCAGTTCATAGGTAAAGGTTGAGAAAGTAGTAAAGGCCCCAAGGAAACCTACCATTAACATCAGTCTCGCCTGTTCACCAAGATAAGCGCGATCACTGATAAAAAATAGCGCAACCCCAAACAGGCTTGAGCCTATGACGTTAACAATTAAGGTGGCGAGTGGAAAATTGGAATCTGCCACTTTAGGTGTTGCCCATAATGCAACCTGATAACGGGCGATGGCTCCAAGTGAGCCGCCTAGTGCAACGATTAAATAGTTCATAAAGAAAAAGTGTGTGGTTTCTGGGAAAAAGCCCTTACTTGAAGCGCTTCCATTTGCTCTGTTCGTTCAGCTTTCGATAATAAAGTAATTTCTCTTTAATTTTAACTTCCAGACCTCTTTCCACGGGAAAATAGCACTGAAAATCACTGGCTTCTTCAGGCATGTAATTTTCGCCCGCAATGAAGCCAGATTCATCATCATGTGCGTAACGGTAATCCTCACCATAATCCATATCTTTCAGAAGTTGTGTGGGCGCATTCCGAAGATGCATGGGAACACCAAAGCTCTGGTTTTCTCTAACAAAACTAAATGCCTGTTTACTTGCCATATAAACGGCGTTGCTTTTTGGCGCGCAAGCTAAATACACAATGGCTTGAGCAATAGCGAGCTCACCTTCCGGGCTACCAAGTCTTTCGTAGGTATTCCAGGCATCAAGACAGATACTTAAGGCCCTTGGGTCGGCGTTGCCTATATCTTCGCTTGCCATTCTCAAGACCCTTCTCGCCAGATAAAGCGGATCGCAACCGCCATCAATCATGCGAGCAAACCAGTAAAGCGAGGCATCGGGTGATGAACCCCTCACGGCTTTATGCAAGGCAGAAATCTGTTCGTAAAACAGGTCACCGCCTTTATCAAAACGACGGCTTGAACCTGTCAGTAAAGCAGATAGAAATTCATCATCCAGAACAGTTTCCTTGCCTTCAGTTTGCTGTGCTGAAATGAGTTCGCAGGCAAGTTGTAGTAGGTTCAAGGCGCGTCTTGCATCACCATCTGAAAAGTCAGCAAGTTTTTTTAGTGTGTCATCATTAAAGGAATTTCTGAATGCTGAGATTTCTTCATCCTGCTGTAATGCCTGCTTGAGTATTTCCTGAAGTTTTTCGCTAGAAAGCGAATTCAGTACAAAGACCCTTGCTCTTGATAACAGTGCACCGTTCAATTCAAAGGATGGATTTTCTGTGGTTGCACCGATAAAGATAACCGTGCCGTCTTCAACATGTGGCAAGAAAGCATCCTGTTGGCTTTTGTTAAAACGATGCACTTCATCGATGAAAAGAATGGTGTCTCGCCCTGCCTGCTTTTGATGGCGGGCTTCATCAATGGCTTGTCTGATTTCCTTAACACCCGACAACACTGCAGAAAGCGAAATGAAGTGGGCATTCAGGTAGCGACTGACGAGTAAAGCTAAGGTAGTTTTTCCAACGCCAGGAGGACCCCAAAAAATAACAGAATGGAAGCGGCCTGCTTCCAGCATGCTTCTGAGAGGTTTTCCCTGAGCCAGTAAATGTTCCTGTCCATGAAACTCATCTATATGCTGAGGACGCACACGGTCTGCCAAAGGTCGATAACCTTTTCTTTCCTGATTAGCGAAGAGGTCTTCAGTCATGAGCGTATATGCTTAAAAAGAATTTAAGGAGGCTATGGGCTTTTACATTCACTCACTTTCATCTACGACATCATAGCTAGATGGAAACTCTGCTTTAAAAACACTGAGTTGCTTAAGTGGTGTTATGTTATTAAAACTAATTCGAACCTTCTTGCCGCTAGCTTCATCGATTTCAATATGCGTGATTTGTGATTGCTTGAAAGTAAGCCGTATAAAAGGAAAAGCACTGTATTGGTCTTTCTGTTTTAAGTGAAAGACATTTTTCTGCTGATTTTCTATATCAAAATGCTCGAGGGCTTTATCTGCATCATCGAGTAAAAGCACTAGTGGCGAACTTTTTAAATGATCTTCAAGACGACTGATGCTGACCTGCTCAAGATCATTGTCAATAATCCAGAGTTTTTTGCCGTCAGATATAACGCTTGTTGATTCTGGAGAGTTTTTGTCATTACGGAAGGCTTTATTGGCACCAAGAAAAAAATGGCCTTCCGATATTTCGTAAATTTCATCATTAGCTTGATAAATAGCCTGCACATAATCACTCTGAAAGTTTTTCTGTGCTTTCAAGAGTTTAGTTAATGTATTGTTTTCTGTTTCTGAGGCATGAAGCGAAAAAGGAAAAAAAGTAAAACTAAGTACAAGTGCAAGGAAAACAGGCTTAAGCGTTGGAAATGTCATTAGTCTTGCCCTAGCGATGGCGCAAGCACTTCACGGCTTCCATTGGATTGCATTTCAGATACAACCCCTGCTGCTTCCATGGCTTCAACAAGGCGAGCAGCACGGTTATAACCGATACGGAATTTTCTTTGAACAGAAGAGATGGAAACCCTTCTGGTTTCTACAACAAAAGCAACTGCCTGATCGTAAAGCGCATCGGATTCTGGATCGTCGCTGTCTTCTGTTAAGCCCGTGAGCATGGCAACTTCTCCGCTGCCCTGTGCACCATCAAGGACATCTTCAAGATAATTGGGTTCGCCTCTTGCTCTCCAGTCATCACACACGCGATGCACTTCTTCATCAGAAACAAAAGCACCATGAACCCGTTCAGGTAATCCTGTGCCTGGCGCAAGATAAAGCATGTCACCATGACCCAGTAATTGTTCCGCACCGCCTTGATCAAGAATAGTTCGAGAATCAATTTTGGAGCTCACTTGAAATGCAATACGTGAAGGAACGTTTGCTTTAATTAAGCCTGTGATGACATCAACCGAAGGTCTTTGGGTAGCAAGTATCAAATGAATTCCGGCAGCTCTTGCTTTCTGTGCGATTCGTGCAATCAGGTCTTCAACTTTCTTGCCAACAATCATCATCATGTCAGCAAATTCATCAATCACCACCACAATAAGCGGAAGCTTGTCTAAATCTGGCGCTTCAGCGTCTTCATCGTAGCCATTATTTACCCAGAGAGGATCTTTCATTGGTTCGCCGGCATCAATGGCATCCTTAACCTTCTTGTTAAATCCGCTCAGGTTTCTTACACCAACTGCAGCCATTAACTTATAACGCCTTTCCATTTCCGCAACCGACCAGCGTAATGCGTTGGCAGCATCTTTCATGTCGGTCACAACAGGTGTCAGCAAGTGTGGAATGCCGTCGTAGACAGCTAGCTCAAGCATTTTAGGGTCGATAAGGATGAGCCTTAATTCTTCAGGTCCTGATTTAAATAACATGCTTAGTAGCATGGCATTTACACCAACGGATTTACCTGAACCAGTTGTTCCAGCTACTAGCAGGTGAGGCATTTTTGCAAGGTCAGCTACCACAGGCTGACCACTGATATCCTTACCTAAAGCAAGCGTTGCATTTGAGCGGGATTCATCAAAAACCGTTGAGCTTACAATCTCGCTGAACTTGATCATTTCCCTGTGCTCATTGGGAATCTCAATTCCTACCACTGTTTTTCCAGGAATCACTTCAACTACGCGTACTGAAATCACCGCCAGTGAACGTGCAATATCCTTGGCAAGGTTGGTGATGCGACTTACCTTTACACCCGGCGCAGGTTGAATTTCAAAACGGGTAACCACAGGCCCAGGTTGAACTTCAGTTACTTCTGCTTCAATTCCAAAGTCCTTGAGTTTTATCTCAAGCAAGCGAGACATACCTTCAAGTGCTTCTGAGGAATAGCCTCTACGCTCTGAATCCAGTTTTTCATCAAGTAAGGTGAACTCAGGCAACTCGCCAGAAGGAAGTGTGAAAAGACTTTTCTGTTTTTCTTTCTGAACACGTTTGCTTTCAGGCGCTTTTGGTTTAGGTGGTGCAATGGTGGGTGCTTTTTTCTGGGCAATGGCTTTCTGCCCTACTTCAAAAATCTTTTCACGTTCTTTCTGTTTTTCAAGAATATCTTTTCTTTCCTGCTGTTGACGTTTCTTTCTTTCCAGAAGAAGTATGATTCTGTCGTATAGCTTTATTGCATTTGCACCGACGTATTCGGCAATGTTGAACCAGGATAGATTGCCCGCAAAACTGACGAAAACCAGCAGCAAGGCGAAAAGAATCAGGCTGGCACCAAGAACGTTGAAGCTGGAAACGCTAAATCGTGCGACTTCCATGCCGAGAATGCCACCAGCACTCGAGGGTAGCTGTGTGGTATCAAGAAAGTGAATGGATAATAAACCACAGGCACAGACAAAAACGAAGAACCATGAAAAGAAGCGCGTGCTAATTAATAGATAATCTGGTTCGCCAAGAATCTCTTCTTTCCTGAATGTCCGATAAGCCTGTAACAGCAGTAGTAAGGGGAAAATAAACGCCATAAAACCGATGAGATTGAAGAAAACGTCGGCTAGCCATGCGCCAGCTCTTCCAGCTGAGTTATGAATGCTTTCGCCTTTTCCTGTGTAGGTCCAGCCCGGGTCATTCAGGTTAAAACTTGTTAAAGCCAACAGAAGATAGCTAGCGATAAGCACTAAGGTGATGACCAGACCTTCTTTGATAATAAATTCGCGAATGCCTATGTTGAGTGAGCTTTCGTCAGACGATGCGCTATCCCTGCTCTTTTTTCTGCTTGTGTTACTGTCGACTTTGCTACTCACTGATGGCTCTCGATTTTGATTAAGTGATAAGCCTTAGCTGGCATTTATCCTAACTGCCGCAGGACAGGCTTTCATTGAGTTAAAGGGTGATGATACTGTAAAAATAGACAGCTTAAAACGTCCGTAATTTTCAAATATTCCTTGGGTAGAAATTTTTGCTTAATTACCTTGCCTTAAGCTATATAATGCGAAGCTCTTCCTGATTCCTTTGGTTTAGCTTCCTAATTTAAAAGTGAGATTTTATGAGTACACATCATCAGTTAATCATTCTTGGTTCTGGTCCTGCAGGTTATACCGCGAGTATTTATGCAGCCCGCGCGAACCTTAACCCTGTTGTTATTGCAGGCATTGAGCCAGGTGGTCAGTTAACCACAACAACGGAAGTTGATAACTGGCCCGGTGGGCATGAGGGTTTGCAAGGCCCTGAGTTGATGACGAATATGCAAAATCATTCCGAGCGCTTTGATACTAAAGTCATTTACGACAACATCAATGAAACGGATTTATCAAAACGTCCTTTTACTTTAAAAGGTGATCTTGAAACCTATACCTGTGATGCATTAATCATTGCTACGGGTGCAAGTGCGAAATACCTTGGATTACCATCCGAAGAAGCTTTCAAGGGAAAAGGTGTCAGTGCCTGCGCCACTTGTGATGGCTTTTTCTACAGAAATAAAAAAGTTGCCGTGATTGGTGGTGGCAATACTGCCGTTGAAGAGGCGCTTTATCTTTCCAACATTGCTTCAGAAGTATTTGTGGTTCATAGAAGAGATAGTTTCCGTTCAGAGAAAATCCTGTCTGATCGTTTAGTGGAAAAAAGCAAAAATGGTAATGTAACTTTTGTATTGAAAAACACGCTTGATGAAGTTCTTGGTGATGATTCGGGTGTGACAGGCATTCGTGTTAGAAGCGTTGAGAATGACCAGACTCAGGATATTGCTTTGGATGGTGTTTTCATTGCTATTGGTCATTCGCCTAATACAGGCATCTTTGATGGTCAGCTCGACATGAATAATGGCTATATCAAGATTAAATCAGGTCTTCAGGGAGGTGCCACCGCTACTAGCGTTGAAGGTGTCTTTGCTGCAGGCGACGTTAGCGACCAAATCTATCGCCAAGCCATCACGTCTGCTGGTTTTGGTTGTATGGCTGCACTGGATGCAGAGAAGTACCTCGATGAGCAATAGATAGGATGCTGCACCGTGGGGATTCAATGGCTCTATGAGGATTCTCTGGACTTTCCAGATGTCCACACTGCCCTGATTGACCCTCCTGGTCTTCTTGCTGCGGGTGGTGATTTATCTCCTGCTCGCCTTCTTAATGCTTACCAGCATGGTATTTTCCCCTGGTATGAGGAATTTCTCGAAAACGGAGAGAAATCGCCCATTTTGTGGTGGTCGCCTGATCCCCGTAGTGTGCTTTTTACTGACAACTTACGACTTACTCGAAGCTTGAAAAAGCGCATTCGCAATGGGGGTTTTGAATTAGCTTGTAACCAGGGTTTCAGGGAAACTATTACAGCTTGCTCAGAAGCCAGAGCATATTCACAAGGAACATGGTTAAACCCGGCAATGATAGAGGCTTATTGTGAACTCCATGAGCTGGGATATGCCCAATCTATTGAATGCTGGAAGGATGGTGAACTGGTAGGCGGTTTATACGGCCTTGCAATCGGCAAGATGTTTTATGGGGAATCGATGTTCAGTCGCGAAAAAGATGCATCAAAGATAGCTCTAACCTACCTCTGTTGCCTCTTGTATGAGCAAGAAACTGACTTGATTGACTGTCAGGTAGCCAATCCTCATCTTGAAAGCATGGGTGCAAGGGACATCAGTCTCGACGAATTTCTCAATAGAAGCCAAACGCTTTGTGCCGAAGAAGCATTGCAATTTCCCGATGAAAAAATTGATGCTGCGCTCATTGAAAACTATCCTTTAGTTAACGCATTAAATTCAAAGGCAAGCCCCTAAGCAGGTTTATTTTGGCAGGATTTATTCATGGTTAGTAATCCACGCATAAAATTCTATTTAACGCCCGCACATGACTGTAGTTATTTTAAACAGCGTCAGGCGACAACGCTTTTTGTGGATCCAAGAATGCCCTTGGAGACCGATCAGTTTGCCATGTTGACTGAAAATGGTTTCAGACGCAGTGGAGACTATATCTATCGTCCTCATTGTGAGAGCTGTGTCGCTTGCCAATCCCTGAGAATACCCGTAAGCAGATTTCAAGCATCTCGTAGTCAGAAGCGAGTCTGGAAACGAAATGCATCTATAGAAGGTAAAATCATTGAGCCGTGTTTTACGGAAGAGTTTTATTCCCTATACAAGAAATACATTGATACCCGCCATAGTGATGGTGATATGTATCCGGCCAGCGAAGCTCAGTTCCGCTCTTTTCTTCTTGTTCCTGTGGATACCTG
>JBECKS010000137.1:0-2983 GCA_040235395.1 Pseudomonadales bacterium
CTAAAGTCGAACCTCTCATTATTGAGATTCAACCCCATAAGACCCTTCCTTCACACTTCTTTATCCATAAAGGTGAAGAGATCGGTTATTTGCTGTCTGGAAAATTGCAATTGAAATTAGGTAAGACAGACTATACAGTTAATGAAAATGATACCATTTATCTGACAGCTGAAATTCCCTCCCAATGGAAAAATTCTGGACCAGAGCCGGCCAGGCTTCTGTGGTTTAAAATAAAATAAGATTAACAAGCTGATATAATAAACCAAGTTTGAGTTATCATAAAAAAGGCCTCAGAATGCACCAACCCCCTGAGGCCTTTCTACATTGGCAGTAAGTATAAAGATTAAAGGCAGTTGAGTATCTTTTTGGCACTTTCGTCATTAACATCAGTGCAGTGTGGGATGCCGGTTTCTTTTGAAGTTTCGCGATTACCGGAAAAAATGTCATTTCGAGTAATCTGCTTCAGTGAAAATTTCCTCGCACCTGCCATGAGTTGTTGCAATCCACACGCAAGCTTATCGGCCATGGTCCAGAAGGCAATGGCACCATAAGGAATATTTTTCATTTCTTTTTTACCGACCTTTTTTTGCACGTCAAAATAAGAGGCAAAAATTTCTTCGGCCTTGTTACCTAATATGCTTACTGTCTTGGGTAAGGTTTCCCAGTTTCCGAAAACCGCTGCTTTTCTTTCGGGATTCAAAGCACCTTCGATGTTTGCGCCGACAAATCCTGGGATCATGATTCCACGGCCCATACAAATGAGTTTCGTATAGGGAGCACCTAAAGCCAATCCTTTGAAGATACTGTCTTCAAGAGCAAATCCCCCTGCGAATGACATATCGACGACCCTTCTACCTTTTGCGGCAAGAATACTAGCATATTGATAAGCCTTTGAATGGAGATTGATAGAGGGTACTCCCCAGCTTTGCATCATATTCCAAGGGCTCATGCCGGTACCGCCTCCGGAACCGTCTATAGTAAGAAGATCAAGTTTTGCATCGCTTGCAAACTTGATTGCCATTGCCAGTTCTTCCATTCCATAGGACCCGGTTTTTAAAGATATACGGTTAAAACCGAGGCTTCGAAGATAATCGACACTCTTCATAAAGTCTTCACGCACCTCAGCCACCGTATCAAAATTTGTGCCCCCTAGACGGCTGTGACGGGCAAAAGATTTTATCGCCCCATTTTTAAATGCCTGTTGCACTTCTTTCCTGGTTGGATCAGGGTCCACAATATAGCCTCGATTTTTTAGAAACTGGGCATAATCCAGACTGGTGACCTGAATTTCGCCGCCAATATCCTTAGCTCCTTGGCCCCATTTTAACTCAATAATACACTTATCTCCGTATTTTTCGGCGACAAATTCGGCGACTCCGTTTCGGGTATCTTCAACATTCAGTTGAACAATAATTGCACCGTAGCCGTCGTGATAACGAAGATAAATATCGATTCGACGTTCCAGCTCCGGAGCACTTTTGATCTTTCCTTTTCCAGATTTGCCATTACCAATAATCGATTTGCGATCCACACCCACAACATTTTCACCTATAACCACCGGTATGCCGACCAAAGATCCCCCTATGGCAAAGGAATCCCAGTATTTTTCTGCAATAAAGGTCGAACCAAGTGCGCCTGTCATTAGCGGTATCCGGGATTTGGTTTTGGTTTCATATCCAAATTCGGTGGCAACTTTTACATTGGGAAAAATACAGTCATCAGGGTCTTTTCTCAGACCCTTGTCCAAACCAAATGCACCATAGGCATATCCTTGGATTCGCAAAGAATTGTAAGAAACACCAACATGTGTTGTATTGTTTGCACCAGCCGTAACGGTTCCGAAATCTCTTGGGTAAAGTAATTTGCGCCCCACAAGGCTGGAAAGCCAGGTTTCGCATTTGCCCATACAATCTGATCGGCAAAGTGTACAAAGACCCGACTCGGCCGCATTACCTCGATTTGTCGTTCCAAGTACATCATTACTTTTTGAAAATCTCATTTTAACACTCCTTTCTAATGTAAAGTTATTACAATTAAAAATAAAAAGGGCGTCCTTATCCTTAAGAAAAGACGCCCTTGTCTTTAATATTGGAATGTTTCACACACCGTTGTGCAAAATTTTAATTGAGCTAAATATATAGCATATCTTTTTAGCAACACTTAATTTTTTGTCAAGTATTTTTTTTATTTTAAATAAAATAACTGGCTATATATAATTATTACTAAAATAATGTTTGTCATTTTAAACGTTGTTTGATCAATTAGTAATATTGGAGTGCGAAACTTGTGTAAGTCTGATTTGGATGATTTGAATCTTAGACTGGGAGAAGTATCGGAAATGGTTAAACAAGGATCTAAATGGTCTGGTAAAACCTTTGATATCTTGATAATCATATAAAAGGCACCTCCCAATCGCAAAAAAGGATGCGATTTGTTATAGGTGGTTAACGCCAATAACAACCATTTAACAAAAGGAGGTGCTCAATGGAACTTTACGCTGGATTAGATCTTCATTCAAGAAATACTTACATCGGCATTATGGACAAAGCGTTCAATCGCGTGTTCAAAAAAAGAGTTCCCAATCATCTTGAACACATCTTACAGACATTAGACCCTTTTCGGGATCAAATCAAAGGATTGGTGGTTGAGTCCACCTTCAACTGGTACTGGCTGGTGGACGGCCTTATGGATGCAGGATATTCATCTGTTCATTTAGCCAATCCATCGGCTATCAAACAGTATGAGGGTTTAAAGCACATTGATGATAAACATGATGCATTTTTTCTGGCTCAACTTCTCATTTTAGGTATTTTGCCACAAGGGTATATTTATCCCAAGAAAGATCGACCGGTGCGGGATTTGGCCCGTAAACGGATGTTTTTAGTCCAGCACAAGACGGCTCATGTTTTAAGCCTTCAATCATTAATTCAGCGATGCTGCGCCATGAAGATCAGGACCAATGATATGAGACATCTGACTGTCA